>JAFTGN010000076.1 GCA_017457865.1 Lachnospiraceae bacterium
CAAGGGACAAGTCCCTTGCGGGTTCTCAGGGCAGAGCCCTGTGCCCCCGGAGGGCTTACTGTTTGATATATTTGCAGTTTTCAAGGTTCATTTGAGCCTATTTTTCTGGCTCACTTTTTTCATAGATTACTTGACACTACCAAACACAACCAAAAAGTTTTTATTCTTTAAAAACTTGTCATAATTTTGTGCCGCTTCCACAATTACTCTCAATGCTGTCTTTTCATTGTATTTCATAAAATGCCACCTTTATTTTGTCTGGTATTTCATCTGTCTGAAATTTTGTCCGCAAAATATTCCTCTTAAAAGCAATGACAGGCTGTCCTTTCGGACAACCTGTCATTGCTTTATTGCTGATTTTATTGTTGTCTGCCAACTGTCCGCCCTGAGTATGCGGCATAAAATGTAGAGTTTTTCTGTTGCTCTCCAACTGTCCGTTCTGTTCAAAATCTTTCACACTGATAACTGATGCATGTTTCTGGTTCGTTCTAATCTAATTTTAAATCGATTACATTTTATATGCAATTCATTCCATATTCAATTTTCACTTCAGTTACAGAACGACCCATGCAATTTCACACAGTTATAGACTATGAAAAACTCGTACAACGGCTTAACTGTCAGATTTTTAAGGTGTCAGCGCACCCGGACAGATGATTCTGTCCTGTTACTATTATTATATTGTATTACATGTTTTATGTCAATATCCTGCGAAAATTTTCCATTACAAAATCACCCATCTACCCCGGGTAGAGCCTTGACGAACAATGATGCCTTTTTCTTTTAACACTCGCAAACAACGTTTTACAGTTGACACAGAGAGTTCCAATTGATCTGCTATTTTCTGATTGGAAATTGCGCCATCCTCCTGAATACATTCCAATACCAGATGCTCTATTTGTGTCAACGGTTCTTCTTTTGGCTCATTTAGTTTGCGATTAGGTTCACCTTTTGGTTCATTTAGTTCATATGATACCAATTGCTCCCCCACTGTAGATTCTATCAATTCATGATGATACTCCACAGATTCTCTTGCAATCTCCAACACAATTGTAATTCTATCCGGCTCTATACTTTCCACCACTTCCGGTTTCTTGAATCCATTCTCCTGCCATGTATGAAACACATCACAAAGACCAGAACCGGAACGTTCTCCCACATCTATCAGAGAAAACAAATTAAAGATTTTTCCATTACGTGCATCACTGATTCCCCCTGCTATAGCCTCCTCAATTCCAATCCGAAATGTACCAGGGTTGGAAATCGTCACCTTACGGAATTCTTTGTCAATCACAATCCCTCTACGTCCATAGTAGTCCGCATGAATCATGGTAAGCACCTCCATTTCTATCACGCATACTTTTCTTGTACTTATATTTTGCGAATCAAAATGTCTGTTTTTACATATTTCTGTTTCGAACTCTTAGGTTTCTCCGGCAGTGTCATTTTCAATTTCCCGGCCTCAACCAGCGGATTCACCACATTTGTCATGGTATAGGTACGGGATTTTCCTACAAACGCAATCAGTTCCGCACGTGATCTGGGAACTGCACAAAATTCCAATATACTCTCCTCAGAAATCATATTCTCCTGAAAATAGTTATTTTTCATCACCACTTTGAATTCTCCGTGTGATACAGAGAAAACCGGAACCGGAAGCCCTGCATTCAAAAATTCTGTACGCATAGTCGGAATGCCAGAATAACGATTCTCTGTCACCTTTAACAGTTCCAGCATATTGGCAAGTGCCGCATTTCTGGTTTCCGGGTGGACTTTTCCCAGTGCATCAATTGTGATTTTTCCATATAATCCACCACTATTCAAAACTTCCATCCGATCCCGATACATTTCAATACGAATCGGCACATTTTCCGTGTGTATGCTGTAATCCCGGTGTACCAGCGCATTCAAAATTGCTTCACGCACTGCCTTGATTGGATATTCCGGCTTGTCATTCCGATGCCCATTTTCATCTATGATGGTTTTTGTCCGACTATTTTTCCTGACAAACTCTACTGCTTCTTCCAACATATCCGGAATGGAGCCTGTGATGCGCTTATTATCAAGAAACCGTGCTCCATCCGCTCCTACCATCCCCATCTCTGTTCCCGGCAGGCATACCGCAGTGATACAAAGCTGTGGAAAATAGGTCTGTGGATATCTGGAAAATGTCATCAATCCTGCCAATGTGGGCACTCCACCAGAGGTCACTCCCATCAATTCCAATATTTCTCCATCAGATACATGCTCCGAAAGGTTTCTTCTCTCCTGCTTGACTGCTGTCAAATACGCCTGTAGACCAGTTTCATCCAGTTGCTGCATCCTGGCCTGTTCCACTACCCGGATATCATCACGAATTCTTTTCCGAAAAGCCTCATAGCTATAAATTTCATACTCGCTCATGGGTTCATCAGATTCCCCCACTCGCACATAAGACCCCTTAATCCGTCCTACACCTTTATAAAATACCGGTCTGTCTGTCAGATCCACACTGGGAATTTCAGCGGACACTACAATCCTGCCCTCTATTTCACAAACCGTAAACAATGCTCTTACAGCAGGTTCCATCTGCTTACACTGCTCTGTCACCTTCTTCTGCAAGTCCTGAGGGTCATATACCCCCTTTACACGATACCCATCTTTTTCATCTATCCCAAAGATAATGATCCCACCATCATCTTGATTGGAAAAAGAAGAAAGTGTATCATATAGTCTTGTGGGACACCCTTTTTCAGCAGATTTTAATTCTACCGTTTGCTTTTCCGTTTTCTGATGCTGAATTTCCAACACAATACGTCTCAATTCTTCTGCCTGCATAGAATTTCCTCCACTTTCACAATCACTCGTAACGGTTTCGTACCTTCACATTACAGCTATCGCCACATCGCTTTTGATGATAGTATATCATAAATTTGAAATCCCATCAATCAGTTTGACAAGTAAATGCACAAATTTGATTACTTTTTTCTGAGTTTGACAAGTAATTTCACAAGTTTGAAAAGTAAATCCATGAGTTTGACAACCATTTTTCAAATTTTGACAAGTAAATACGCAAATTTGAAAAGTGCAGAGCCAGTTTTGCTCTGCAAGATCTTTGCAGATCCATAGTTCCGAAACAATTACTTCTAAAACATATTCTTCTCTTTTTCCTCATATACATATACCAACGAAAAAGGACAGAAGAGTTTCGCTTCCCTTCTGTCCTGTCTGGTCAAATATTCGAGGTGTTATGACTGCAAAACATATGTTATCTGGTTTCAAAATCCTGTTGCTTTCCCTTCTGGTTACTGTGGTACTGTTGCTGGTACTGTCCCTTTTGTATTACAAACTGAAATTCGGCACCGGTACCGTCACCATTCTGGTCTTCTTCGTCTATGTGCTCTCCTGTCTTACCGGAGGTTTTCTGGCCGGAAAGCATTTTCAGACCAGAAGAGCCATCTGGGGCCTGGGATTTGGACTGCTGTACTTTTTACTGCTCCTTGGCATCTCCTTCGCCTCCGGCAAGGAAGTGGCAGACCATATCATGAACCTGACCGGAATCCTGGCGGCCTGTGCCATCTCCGGTGCCATGGGGGGATTCTTAAGTTAAGTTACGCCTTCTCCATTAGCTCTGCCACGATTTTGTTGACAGATGCCGGATCAGCCTTTCCTTTCATGGCTTTCATGGTCTGTCCTACGATAAAGCCCATGGCTTTTTTCTTGCCTGCCTTGTAGTCTGCCACAGACTGAGGATTTGCAGCAATGATTTCCCCTACCACAGTGTACAGGGCACCTTCGTCATTGACAGTTTTCAAGCCGTGTTCTTCTACGTACTGCCTGGGGTCAATGTCTTGTGCAAACATCTGCTCAAAGACTTCTTTTGCCACAGAGCCGTTGATTTCCTTTGCCTCTGTCATGGCAATCAGTTCTGCCAGATGAGCTGCGGTGAAGCGGATGTCTTCCGGCTCCATGCTGTGTTCTTTTAACAGGCGCATGGTTTCACCCATCAGCCAGTTAGAAGCTTTCTTAGGCGCGGCGCCTGCTGCCACTGTTGCCTCAAACATGTCTGCCAATTTCTTGGAACCGGTGAGGATCTCCGCATCATAGTCGGGAATTTCGAACTCTGCCACATATCTGGCACGTTTTTCATCACGGAACTCCGGCTGTTGTGCTTTCACGGAATCAATCCATTCCTGACTGATCAGCACCGGCACCAGATCCGGTTCCGGGAAGTAACGGTAATCCTGGGCATCCTCTTTGGAACGCATGGCATAGGAATATTCCTTGTTGTCATCCCAGCGTCTGGTTTCCTGGATGACCTTCTTCCCCTCTTCAATCAGTTCGATCTGACGGGCACGCTCTCCCTCAATGGCTCTGGCAATGGCCTTGAATGAGTTTAAGTTCTTCATCTCGGTACGGGTGCCGAATTCCTCTGCCCCCATCTCCCGCACAGACAGGTTCACATCCGCACGCATGGAACCTTCCTGTAACTTACAGTCCGATGCTCCCAGATACTGGATCAGCAGACGCAGCTTGTCCAAATATGCCACCACTTCTTCTGCTGAGCGCATATCCGGTTCGGATACGATCTCGATCAGGGGCACACCGGAACGGTTGTAATCTACCAGAGAGCAATCCTCCCATTCATCATGAACCAGCTTTCCTGCATCTTCTTCCATATGAATTTCATGAATACGGATTTTCTTCTTGCCTGCCGGGGTGTCAATCTCCACATATCCATTGGTACAGATGGGAGCGTACAGCTGAGAAATCTGATAGTTCTGTGGGTTATCCGGATAGAAATAATTCTTTCTGTCAAACTTGGTGTATCTGGTAATGTCGCAGTTGGTGGCCAGTCCCACTGCCATGGCATACTCTACCACCTGCTTGTTTAATACCGGCAGAGAACCGGGCATACCGGCACATACCGGACAGCTGTGGGTATTGGGGGCACCACCAAACGCAGTGCTGCAGGAACAGAAAATCTTTGTCTTTGTTGCCAACTCTACATGTACTTCCAGACCAATGACGGTTTCATATACTTTTGCCATTTCCATTTCCCCCTTCCCTTACTCTACTGCCGGAACCGGTGTAAATGCACCGCTCTGTTCAAATGCGTATCCGGCACGAATCAATGTCTGCTCTTTGAAGCAGTTGCCAAGCAGCTGCATGCCGATTGGCAGTCCCTTAGAATCCTTGCCCACCGGAATGGAAAGTCCCGGAATGCCTGCCAGATTAGCAGAGATGGTATAAATATCTCCCAGATACATCTTCAATGGGTCCCTTAAGCTTTCTCCTAACTTTGGCGCAGCGGTAGGCGCTGCAGGAGCCAGGATGATGTCATATGTTTCAAATGCCCGATCAAATGCCTGCTTGATCAATGCCTTAGTACGCAATGCTTTCAGATAGTAGGCATCATAATAGCCGGAACTTAATACGAAGGAGCCCAACATAATACGACGCTTTACCTCCGGTCCGAATCCTTCGGAACGGGACTTTTTGTACATGTTGTGCAGTCCTTCATAGTCTTTGCAGCGGTAGCCATATTTCACACCGTCAAACCGTGCCAGATTGGAACTTGCCTCTGCATCGGCAATGACATAGTAAGCCGGGATGGCATACTCTACCAGACCCAGATCGAATTCTTCGATGATGGCGCCTTTCTTTTCCAGTTCCTTTGCGGCCCGTTCAATGGCTGTCTTTACCTCTCCATCCAGACCTGCTCCATAGTAATCTCTTGGCATACCGATTCGCAGCCCCTTCACATCATCTACCAGCCCGCTGGTAAAATCATAGGAATCCCGTTTCACGGAAGTGCTGTCTTTTGGATCGTAAGAAGCAATGGTCTCTAAAATGGTGGCACAGTCTGTCACATTCTTTGCAATGGGTCCGATCTGATCCAGAGAAGAACCATATGCCACCAGACCATAACGGGATACGGTTCCGTAAGTGGGCTTCATCCCTGTCACGCCGCAAAACGCACTTGGCTGACGGATGGAACCGCCGGTATCCGAACCCAGTGCATAATAGCACTCATTTGCCGCCACTGCCGCAGCAGAGCCACCGGAAGACCCTCCCGGTACATGGTCTTTGTTGTGTGGATTTCTGGTGACACCAAAGGCGGATGTTTCTGTGGTGCTGCCCATGGCAAACTCATCCATATTGGTCTTTCCCAGAATCACGGCTCCCGCTTTTTCCAGATTCAAAACGGCTTCTGCCGTATAGCTTGGTACGAAATTATATAAGATTTTGGATGCACAGGTAGTGAGCATCCCTTTGGTGCATAAATTGTCTTTGATTGCCACCGGCACACCGGCCAGTGGACCGGTCAGCTTTCCGGCTTCTATGTCTGCCTGCACACGGGCAGCCTGTGCCAGAGCCTTTTCTTCCTCCACGGTAATGTAACAATGATAGGTATCATCCAGTCTGGCAATCCGCTCTAACATTGCTTTGGTGGCTTCTACGGAGGAGAGTTCTCTGTTTTGAATCTTCTTTCCCAGTTCTACTGCGCTGTAATCTGCGATGCTCATCTTTTTCCTCCTATTCTACCGTCTTTGGCACTTTATATGCGCCGTCCTTCTGTGCCGGTGCATTTGCCAGCATGTTTACGCTGTCATCCCCATTGGTGACCACATCCTCACGGAACACATTGTGTACCGGAAACACATGGCTCATGGGTTCTACCCCTTCTGTATCCAGTGCATTCAATGTATCAATATAATCCAGCATACTTTCCATATCCTTCTTCGCTGCTGCCCTCTCTTCCCCAGACAGTTCCAGCTTCGCCAGGATACCTACATACTCCATCGTTTCATCTGAAATCTGATTTGCCATCATCCGGCTCCTTTCTTACTCTATTACGGTAGGTAATTGCGAAACTATAACACCGAACGCTTTTCATCAAAATTTTTATTTGAAAAACACGCTTTCGCTTCGGTTTCATGCAACGGTACTAATATTTTTTATCGCTTATTGCTCAAAAAATAAAGTACCGGCATTCCACA
>JAFTGN010000077.1 GCA_017457865.1 Lachnospiraceae bacterium
CCAGAACCCCAATCAGCTGCAGCATACTTTTGGTCATAAACCCATCTGCATCCTTTTTCGGTTCATACTGTTCTTCTTTTGTCATCCATTCCGGTATGTTTTTCTGTTCCATCTTTGAAATTCGCTTTCATCAAATGCACTGCCCGGCATCTGTATCACTTTGCATAATTGACTTTTTCTTTCATGGCCGCCGAAATCAATCGAAACAGGATAATGGCCAATGCCACGCCAATGATGGCACTTAAAATATATCCAAATGCATCCGGCAGACCGGCAACCGAATAATCCGGAAACAGGGTAGACCACTCAAACCCCTCTGCCATCCCTGCCGGTGTGTATCCAAGCACCTTTCCGCCACTGACCACTTCTGCAATCTCATCCGCTCCCCATTCACCCCAGGCCGTTCCTTCTGCCAGAAGTCCCAAAGGCACTGCACAGATCAGCACTGCAAGCAGGATGTAGACGGGTGTGTTTGCAGACTTTCTGCTTTTCGCATCCTGTATCATACCCGGTGCCGCCTTTCCCACAAATGCCACAATGGCAGTGGTAAAAATCACTTCTGCCAATCCAAATAAAGTCAAATGTCCTGCCATCATAGCCGGGATGGACACAGACAATCCATAGGGACAATACAATGCCTGCCCCATACTGTCATGAAACAGTGCCGGCTGGATGCCAAACTCAATGGCGGCACACAAAGCCGCTACATTGATTCCCACATAAGAACCGACGGCAGCTCCCATGTAACGTCCTTTTTCGGAAGAGATTCGGTCCGCAATCAGCCGATAGACAAAGTATCCCGCATAGGGCAATACAAATGCCATGTTAAAGCAGTTGGCACCAAATGCCAGAATCCCCCCATCTCCAAATAATAACGCCTGAATGAGCAGGGCAATGGTGACCGCCAGACAAGCGGCTTCCGGCCCCAGTAAAATAGCAATCAATGTTCCCCCCACAGCATGACCCGTGGTACCTCCCGGAAGGGGCACGTTAAACATCATGCCCAGAAAAGAAAAGGCTGCCCCTACCCCAAGCAATGGCATCTTTTCCTTGGACACATCCAGCTTTACTTTCTTCATCGCATGTCCCCATACAGGCAGCATGGCAGCGGTCATTACTGCACAAGTCTGTGGACTTAAATAGTGTTCCGGTATATGCATTCTGTATTCCTCCGTTCCTTCCAGATCAAACCCATTTTCTTGATCCTGTCACAGCAAAATGGATTCCTCTGAATCTTTCCAGGAAAAGGATACCATACCAAGTTTTTATATACAAGCCGGGTAGGGGGTTCTCATGATTGACTGTCAGCTTTTCATACTTTTTGACTCAATTCCGCAATCAGCTGGGCACAGCCTTCGATTCCAAATACACTGCTGTCCAATGTAAGGTGATACTGTTTGGCCCTCCCCCATTCCTCATCTGTATAATATTTATAGTTCACCGCACGTTTCCGGTCTTTTTCTCGAAGCCGCTTCTCTGGTGCCACATCCGTTTCTCCGTAGACTTCCACAATTCTTTTTGCCCGCTCTGCCACTGGCGCATGGATAAAGACATTGAACACATCATTCCTTTCTCTTAAAATATAATCTGCACATCTTCCCACAATGACACAAGGTCCTTTTTCTGCAATTTCCAAAATCTTTTTCTGCTGCTCAAACCATAAATAATCCGTAATGGACATTCCATCAATATTTCTCCCTACAAACGCATAAGAAAAGCGACTGTTGCCGGGAGAATATTCTCCATTCTGTTCAATGTACTCTTTGGAAAATCCAGTTTCCTCTGCCAGTATCTCAATTAACTCCCCATCATAATAACTCACCCCCAGCTTCTCTGCCACCAGTTTTCCGATACTTCTTCCACCACTGCCAAATTCCCGGCTGATCGTAATAATCTTTTTCATAATCCATACTCCTGTTCTTTTTGATATATTTTGGTATAATAGGGAATTCTGAAAAAATTGCTATTATACAAAAAGCGCAAATCCAGCTATCTGGACTTACGCTTTTGCTACTCGATGATTTTATTTTAGCAATTTTACATTGGAATGTCAAG
>JAFTGN010000078.1 GCA_017457865.1 Lachnospiraceae bacterium
ACTCGGTACAGGCGGTTTGCTAGACCTTACCTGATAGGATTTTCCTACTGTATTGTTATCAGCTTACCAAGGCTTGCAGAAAAAAAAATCTTCCGCTCGCCATGGGAAATCAGCTATGCTGATTTCGCAGCTCGCACATATGTCTATTATAGTGCAAAATCGTTATTTTTCAAGATAGACTTTCAAAGATATGCTTGATCTTTTCTTTGACTTTTTTTCCCTCTGGTGTTACGCTTAAGGTATTATTTCAACATCACACAAAATGATACAGAAAGGAACTTCCATGCATACTTTTTTCCGAAATACAGTCCATCGTTTTTCCAGTTCACAGGGACTTACCGCAGTATTTCTGCGGTTTGCCTGCTCTTCTATGGGCAGTGCGGTCATTGACCTGTGTCTGTTTCAAATATTCTGCCTGTTGTTTGCCGGACTGTCTGACAAGATTGCCATCCTGACCGCAACCATCCTTGCCAGAGTGATTTCTTCTGTGTGTAATTACCTGATCAATCGAACCCTTGTGTTTCAAAGTGATGCGGATACGCTGCAATCCGGCAGTTCCTACGCCATCCTGACCATTGCCAAAACTGCCGCTTCTGCATGGATTGTATCTGCTTTGTATCAAGCCTTTGGGGAACCTAAGCTGGTCTGGAAAATCATTGCAGATGTGACACTGTTTTTTGTCAATTTCCTGTGCCAGAAACTGTTGATTTTTGCGAAGAAGAAGTAGGCACCAACCGTTCCGGTCTCAGCACCACTTCTTCCACCACTTGACTCACCTGTTCCGAACCCTGTGGCATATCAGACAGATAGGTGATCATCAGATCATGGGCGTATACACTGCCGTCTGTACATCGGCTGCCTTTCGGGAAGATCAGGCAGCGCTGTCCCCATTTACCGCTGATGCGATACCCGGCACCATACCGCCAGAAATAGTAGCCGTAACCCCCTTCCCGGTTGGCGATCTGACAACGGGTGGCTTCTCTGACCCATTCTCTGGAAAGAATCTGGGTTCCCTGCCAGTTTCCCTGCTGCAAATACAACTGTCCAAGTAAACTTAACTCATGAACGGTCAGCTGCATGCCGGATGCACCGTAAAAATATCCTTCCGGACTGTCCTGCCAGACAGGATCCTGGATGCCCAGAGGGGCAAACAGTCTGGGTTGTAAATAGTCTGCCAGATGCATGCCCACTGCATTGGTCACCGCCACACCAACTAGGTATGCCGGAATATTGGAGTAGGCAAATTCTGCCGGTGCATTGTAGTCTACCGGGCAGGACAGGGCATATGCCAGATAATTGGTTCCTTCCGGACGGAATGGATAGCCGGGAATGGACATGGTCAGAAAACGAGTGATGGGCAGCTGTTCAAATGCCTCTCTTTGTGACCTGGGCGTTTGCGCCAAAGCAGATGATGGCAGATAAGCTGCCAATGGGTCTTGCAGCTGCATCTTTCCCTCTGCCACTGCCAATCCTACGGCAGTGGATGTCACAGACTTGGTGGCAGAATACACCGGATAGCGGATGTCTGCCTGAAAATGATGTTTCTCTATTACCGTTCCATCCTGAAAGACTTCTATTCCATGTACCGGAAACTTCTGTTCTTCTAATGTATGAATCAATGCTGTTACAAGTTCTGCCTTCATTTTCCTCTCCTTATATTCCCGCAAATAAACGCCTCTGTTTTTTCTCGTTCCTTCCTGGAACGGCTTTCTCCACGGACTCATTCTAACATATTTTTGAGGGGTGTCAATTACAAGCCGCTATCTCTTTTTTCTTCTTATCCATTGATCCCCATATTCCTGCACCAATATCTCTGCTGTCTCTTCCAGAAATGTCTCCAGTGTCTCTGTGTCCAGCACTTTTAATCTGGGAATTTGAATTGCATCCTCCCTGCCATCCTCTGCACCCCTGCTTCTTATTTCTTGCTGCACATCCTCTGCCCCTGTCACCTCATCCAGATGCTGCTGCAACCGTTCCAGAAGCCCTGCCAGATCTGTTTCCTGCACTTCTTCCAGTTCCACTGCAAAAGGTTCCCCAGGGGGATAGACCGGCAGCTGGATCTGATATTTGCGGATCAGATAATGATTTAAAGCAGAATAATCCCCATAATACCAATCCTTTGTAAAAAACACCTGTCTGTCCACCGCCTGCTGCTGCCCCATCAGCCAGATACGGGTCACTTCCTCATATCCCTCTTCCGGTTCTCCTGCATCATTTTGCAGCCGAAAGATGGACGGCCAATAAGTATTCACATAAAAAGCATCCAGATGGAGGTGAACCAGATACCCAAACACCACAGGGTCTGACAAATGTGTTCCATACTTTTCTAAAAATAATGGCAGATAAGGAGCTCTTGCCAGTTTTCGCAAATCTTCCTGCCTCCAAAAATGAGACTGCTGTTTTTCCGCTCCCGTCCTGGTATCCGGCAGCAATGCACCCAATAAATACTGGCTGCGCCAGGATTCCCCCGCCTGAACGCCTGACTGTTTTTCTAATTTTTGCAACACCATTCCGGCTTCCACCAGATGCATGATATATCCCGGCATGTTCTTCCCTGCCTTTCCTCTGTTCTATCTCACCACGTTGTCTTCACTTTTCTTGTTCTATCTCACCACGATATCTTTACTTCTCTGCCCAATACCGGTTCACTGCTTCTTCATTTAACTGCTCTCCGATGACAATAAGCACCTCCTGCCCCTTTTCGATGGGCCGGATGCTGATCTGATCATGGGTGGCATTTAATTCCAGCCATCCCCCATTTTCCGCCATCAGAAATCCTTTGATTCGGAAAATATCGCCACAGGCAGTGTCTTCCATCATCCGCTCTACTCTGGCCCGCAGTTCCTGCTCCGGCATACGAACATTCATATAGTAAAGAGATGTGTATCCATTTTCTTCATACACCTGCTGCTTCACATAGTTTTCTAACACATAGCCACAAGAAGCAATCTGCTCAAAATCCTGTTTGGTCAACTGCGCCCAGTCTTTTGTCAGGATTTCCTTCTCAAATCTGCGCCTGCACTGCACTTTCTCCATCGCCTGATTTAAATGACAAAGGGTACTCTGCATCTCCTCTTTGGTGGCTTCCTGACTTTTGCTTAAAACCACCAACCCTGCATTTGCCGTCTGGCATGCCAGCAGATATTCCGAATGAGCAGACAGGTTCTTCTCCAGCCTGGCATCTACAATGGCAATCACATTGCCGATCTCATACCAGCGATCCAATGGCTCCTCACACAACGTATCAAAAAATTCATCCACATCATAAATGCCGGATGGTTCCACCAGCACACGGTCATATCCACACATGCCCATGGAAATGAGCTTCGACTTGAAACGTCTCTTGTGACAGTCATAGTCACAGGCTCCCGCCACCATCTCCAGTTCGCACTGTTCCCCTTCCAAATCCTGTAGCAGCATCATATCCACATTAACGGCACCGTAGTCATTTTCCAGGATGCCAATCTGGCACCCCTGCTCCATCCAATACTGCGCATACTTCTTTAAAAAAGTTGTTTTTCCGGCTCCTAAAAAACCGGTGATCAAATCAATCTTTACCATCCTGTTCACCCAACCTATTGTCCTATCTCTGTTTCGTTACCTACTCAGTGTACCATCTCAAACAAAGAGGTGCAAGAAAATCAGGGGGAATTGAGGGAAAAGCCTAATCGATTTAAGCATGCCATGCTTGATTTGATTTTTTTTGAGACATTTTCAAGGGTTAGAATTCCAAACTATCTGCATGAAGAAGAAAATATTTCATACCCATGATTACAAAGCCTTCCTCATTTCTCCACGGCTTTTTCGTTCCATTTACTATAACAATCTTCTTGAATGAATCCGGAATATTTCGGAGTGAATGAAGCTCCTGTGTTTGCTTTTCCTCGGAAGTCATATCATACGCTACCTGAATATAATATCTCTTACTCCCCTGATTGACTACAAAATCAACCTCCAACTGCTTACGAGTTGTTTTTCCTTCCCTATTCTTTGCATACATCTCTACGATACCAACATCCACATGATAGCCACGCACAAGTAATTCATTATAAACGATATTCTCCATAATATGCGTCGGTTCCTGCTGTCTGAAATTCAATCTGGCATTTCTAAGTCCCACATCAGAAAAATAATATTTTAAGTTTGCGCCCACATATTTTCTACCTTTTATATCGTATCGACTGGCTTTCGAAATCAAAAATGCTTCTGCCAAATAATCAATATGGTTGGATATGGTTTTATTGCTGTAATGTATTCCTCGTTCACTTTTAAAGGTATTTGATATTTTGGTTGGATTAGTAGGTGCGCCTATAGCAGAAGCAAGAATATCTACCAAAGTTCCAATTTCATCAACATTTTGGATCTTATTTCGCTCTACCACATCCTTAATATAGACATTGGTAAAAATATTTCTTAGATATTCTGCCTTTTGCCGTTCAACAGAAAATTGTGCCACCTGTGGAAGTCCACCATATATCATATACTCATTCCAAGCATCATCATAATCCCCATCGTAAGCATGATAGAACTCTGCAAATGATAACGGATAAATTCTGATCTCATCTCCTCTTCCTCTAAATTCAGTTACAATATCACTGGATAAAAATTTCGAGTTGCTTCCGGTCACATATATATCGATATTGCCAATCCGAAGTAAACTGTTCAGCACTTCTTCAAATCGTGGCATAAATTGCACTTCATCTAAAAGCAAATAATACTTTTGTTCATCCTTCATCGCATCCTTGATATACTGATAACACTTTTTCGGATCTCGCAGTTCCTCATTTTCAATACCATCTAAGGCAATCTCAATGATATGGTCATGATCTACACCACTTTCCAATAAATATTTGTGAAACAATACAAATAACAAAAATGATTTTCCACATCTCCTGATTCCTGTGATAATCTTGATCATTCCATTGTCTTTTCTTATCTTCAACTGTTCAAGATATGCATCTCTCTTAATTTCCATAGTGTTGCTCCTTATTTTTGTGTGCTGACACATTTTCTAGTAATAATATTGTACCATCAAATGACTGTACATGCAATGGTTATGACTATTTTATATGTATAAACACTTTTTTATGTAATAAGAACTCGTAACTGATATGTAATGACCTCTTGTCAAGTACAAATTAACAGAAATCACCACAAATTTTATTTAATTGTCTGAAGGCACCCGGAAAGAGCCTCGGAGTATCAGTTCCCGGCATTGGCCACTCTGATATACGTGGATTGGTTACCTACAGGTCAATGGTCCGCCGTGAGCCCTACCGTCTGTTCGCGTGGATCGCGGGTTGCCCCGTGCCGACATAGTTACGTCGTAGATGGCTCGAACCTTGAAATGGCCGAAGCCCTTTCAGGATGCCTTCAGTTGTTGCTTAGTGTATGTGGCCAGTCGCAAGCGGCGCAAGCCGCCTTTCGACTGCTTGATTACCCGCTATAACAGCGGGATGATGATGTCAAGCCTGCGCAGCACCGCCGACGGCGGCCTGGTCTGGTCTTGATATCGGCAGCACGGAGTTATAGCCATATCAGGCGATATGATCAGTTATCATGCCCCACATGAAACAGGCAAGCTCACGCGCAATCGCTGTTTTAGCTACATTGTGTTTCTTACTTTTCCCAAGAACCATTTTGTAGTATCGGCGTCTTAAGCGTTCATTTGCTTTATCTGCATATGCGATAACCTGTGGCGAATTACCGGCTTGGCGTGATTTCAGTTCCTTGGATTTGAATCCTATCTGACCACGCGCATAGCATTGGGAAGCTTCTGTAAGGAGCATACGGACATGGCGATTTCCGGCTTTGGTAATGCCAAGTCTTGTCTGTCCATCACCACTGGAATCCTCACCCGGTACAAGTCCCAGGTAAGAAGCAAATTTCTGCGCAGAAGCAAAACGTTGAAAATCACCAACCTCAACCAGAACAGATAATGCGGTGTGAGTCTTGATACCGATGAAACAACAGAGTTTCTTAACCGATTCTCTGTATTCATCCTTGGAGGCAAGCTCCTCAATGCGTTTATCCAGCCGTTCAAGCTTATCGCTAAGGGTAGTATAGGTCAGCAGATATTCGTCGAGGATTTCCTTGTAAAGCGCTTCCGGATTTAATGACTTAAACCATTTGATGTGTGCTGCTGTCCAGTGACTGTTTCCATCATAGCGATAGTTGTGGCGAAGACAAAATGCCAGAATCTGCTGTTTGACCTTTTTCAGTGCCAGTTTATGATCATCCCTCATACGGAGGAATTCTTTTGTTTCCTCGTCCGTTGCTGTAGGGATATGAACCGGACTGTAATTACGCTGTGCCAGACATTTGGCAATGATTTCAGCATCACGCCGATCAGTCTTAATTCTTCTTTTGCTGCGCTGCTCAAGCATCGTAGTTGGAGCAAGTATCACACAGTTAACATGATGTTCTGTTAATTGATGATATAAAGTATAACCCAGGCAACCAGCCTCATAACCGCATATGAAGTTAGCATCGTTTCCGTAAACGGTACGAAGAAACTCCAGATACTTCAGAACATTTTTGTAATCAGCTTCTGTTCTCTGGAAGTGATAACCTTTCTCTGCGTCGATTGTGTACGCACAAAGTGTAAAACTTTCTTTATGTACATCCATTCCTACGAAAACTGTGTTATAATTCATTTGATGACCTCCCTTTGTATGCGGGTAGTGTCAAGTCACTACCTCATTTTTTGTTCTGAAACCTTGATTTTCAGGGAGTCTGCAAAAAAATGAGCAATGACCTCCCTTTTTGTGGTATAATGTAATCGCCAAACCACCTCATACCAAAGGAGACATTGCTCATG
>JAFTGN010000005.1 GCA_017457865.1 Lachnospiraceae bacterium
GAAAGCGAATTTCAAAGATGGAACAGAAAAACATACCGGAATGGATGACAAAAGAAGAACAGTATGAACCGAAAAAGGATGCAGATGGGTTTATGACCAAAAGTATGCTGCAGCTGATTGGGGTTCTGGCAAAAGCAAGAAGGAAAGGGGGCGTGGTTTCTGAAAGGAACCATGCTTCCTTTTGGTTGTGTTTGACCATGTATCTGATCCTACTGGTGTCCTGTAGCAGAACCATATACTTTCATGGTTGTGTACTGGCAGGAATTTTGATTCGACTTTGCTTCGTTTCAGAGAAAAGTCTGCTGTCAGTATGGAAAACCGCTTTGTCAGCTACACTTTTTTCCATGCTGGTGCTGCTGCCAGCGGCATGGATGGGGTCGCCGGTGACGTTGTTTCTCGTATCCGGTAAAGTATGTTTGTCAGTCTCTCTGGTCAGTCTGCTGACGGAAACCCTTTCCTGGAATGAATTGACACAGGGAATGAAAGGATTTCATGTGCCGGACATTTTCATTTTCACCCTGGACATTACCCTGAAATACATTGTGATATTAGGAGAAGTATGTATCCACATGTTACAGGCATTGCAGCTGCGGTCTGTAGGAAAGAACCGGAAAAAAGGCACTGCCTTCGCTGGTATTCTGGGCACTGCATTTTTGAAATCCCAGACCATGGCAGAAGAAACCTATCAGGCCATGGTGTGCAGAGGATTCGAGGGAACCTATCGCAGACCTGTCACAAGAAAGATCAAATGGTGGCAGATTCTGGCATTTGCAGGAATCACGTCATGGTACATCTTTTTGGAAAGATAATAAAAATTTTGATGAAAGGCGTTCGGTATCATAGTTTGGCAATTATCAATTGAAACAACCGTGAGAAAGGAGATTGCAGATGATCCAACTGGATTCTGTTTGTTTCGCCTATGAAGGGCATATTGCACTGCGAAATATTTCTCTGGACATTGCAAAAGGAGAAACGGTGGTCTTGCAGGGGGCAAATGGCTGTGGAAAGTCCACTTTGCTGAAATTGCTCAACGGTCTGGTGTTTCCGGAACAGGGCAGGTATCTGTTTGACGGACAGGAAATCACAGAACAGGTGTTAAAAAACAGCCTGTTTTCCAGAAGATTTCACCAGCGGATTGGTTTTATTTTCCAGAATGCAGACGTGCAGCTGTTTTGCGGCAGTGTGCAGGAAGAAATTGAATTTGGCCCCAGACAGATGGGACTGTCAGAAGAAGAGATTGTCCAGAGGACAGAGGATGTGATGGCGTTGCTGGACATTGCGCATTTGAAAGGGCGTGCGCCCTACCAACTCAGCGGAGGGGAAAAACGCAAAGTTGCCATTGCCTGCATTTTGTCCATGAACCCGGATGTGCTGGTGTTAGATGAACCTTTGGCAGGATTGGATCGAAAGTCTCAGATTTGGCTGGTTTCCTTTTTGCAGCAGTTGCGGAAAGCAGGAAAAACCATGATTTTGTCCACTCATAATGAAGAACTGGCCCACAGTCTGGGGGACCGGTTGGTGTATATGAATGAAGACCATGAGATTGCATCCATTGTCAGAAACCGTTGACAAGAAGCAATAGACCATTTTCGATTTGGAAAAGAAGATGGTCTGTTTTTGCGTTTGACGTTGCAAAGTTCTCTCAAATGTTTATAATAAAAACAGAGTGACAGATGAAAAAGTGAGAAGGGGGGCCTGTCTGATATGAAGATTAAAATCTGTGGTCTAACCAGTTCGTTGGAAGCCGTTTATTTAAATGAACAGCAGATAGATTTTGCGGGAATGGTGTTGTTTTTTCCAAAGAGTAAGCGGAACATTACGATTGCACAGGCAAAAGAAATTATGAAGGCACTGCGGCCGGAGATTCAAAAAGTGGCAGTGGTGGTATCTCCTGATTTGCAGGAGGTCAGGGAAATCGAAGCGGCTGGATTTGACTATATCCAGATTCATGGAGAACTGACAGAGGAATTGTTGTCAGAGATTCATCTTCCGATTTTGAAGGCATTTAATGTCACCGATATGAGCAGGTATGAGCAGTACCATCAATGTGAGAAGATTGCCGGATATGTATTTGATGCTTGTGAACCAGGCAGCGGCAAAACCTTTGACTGGAGCCTGGTACAGCAGATTCCAGGAGATGAGAAATTGCTGCTTCTGGCAGGAGGACTCCATGCAGGCAATGTGGCAGAGGCCATCCGGTACGTACATCCGGACGGGGTAGATGTGTCTTCCGGTGTGGAAAAGTCTGGCGGATGTGGAAAAGATCCAAAAAAAATCAAAGCATTTGTGGATATGGTCAGACAGGCCCAGTGAAAGATTGGGGGAAGTGGTCAAAGAGCCGGGTAAAATACCGTTCGATATTATGACAGAGGAGATTTATGAAACTGTTAAAAGTAATCCAAACATATGGAAAGAAGAAAAAGCGGGAGTTAAAGACCATGCTGTTAGGAGTACAGTCTGTGGTACAGGACTATGTGGCAGCAAAAAGTGTGGATTCTGATACAAAAGAAAAACAGGCAGCAGGTACACAGTGTACAGAACAGGTAGCCAGAACACAGACAGAAGAAATGCAGACGGTACTGCCTGTTGGAGAAGAGGAAAAACCAATCCTGACAGAGATGATGAATCTGCCGGATATGGATACGGTGGCCAATGACAACCGCCGATTTACCATGATGGTGGAGGAAATATTAGAACCCACAGAAGGATATGGGGTTGCGGTGGCAGGAAAAGTCCATGGTATGGTACATAAAGGGGATGAGGTGTACCTGATGGATGCAGGTGGAAGGATACTGGCTTCTACGGTGGCAGTGGTAGAAATGCGGGTAGAGGGACAGTTGATTCCGGTGGATTTTGTGGCAGATGCAGTTGCCGGAATCCGTTTTGCCGATATTTATGACACAGAAAAGGTAGAATTACTTTCCATCCTGACCAGTATTCGTCCACAGCCTGTGATCGATGTGGCAAAGGCCTGTGAAAATCCGGTGGTACTGGGGATGAGTTATGAATATTATCGGTTTCGGGGACATGGATTATATATGAGCAAACTGTTCCAGAGCATTGTCCATGGACATTACGTACTGCCAGTGAAAACGGATGTGACCCCATGGAAACAGGAGAGTGGGGCGGATACGTTGCAGATACAAGGACAGGAGGCTGGGCAGCAGGAACTCTTTTACCGGTTGCCTCACCCATCAGAGAAAGGCAAAGAAATCCTGCCGGTTTTCACCGACTGGGAGGAGATGCGTGCCTGGGACGTAGTACAGCAGTCCAAAGGTTCCCTACGTACCCTTACGTTGGATTTTTCGGAACTGGCTATGTTGGTGACAGAAGACCGGGATGATGATCTGGCAATCAATCTGTTCCATGGCAGTCCTCTGATTTTGTCGGCAGACGCAGTCTGCGATATTCTTGGTTCAGAATCTTATCAGGCAGAATTTGGCACAGGAACTTCCTATGAGAAATACAATTAAGGAAAATTGATGTGAAAATTAAGGTAATGTTAAGGTTCTTTCAGTTCAATGTTAAGAATTGACTGCTATACTGTTGTTACAAAGCAAAAACAAATAACTGCTTACAAAAACAGAAAGGAGAACAAATCTATGTGGAGCAGAAAAGAATTAAAAGCAAAAGGCAAGATGGCGTTGAATAGGAATTACTGGAAGACGGTTTTGGTGAGTGTACTGATCAGTCTGGTGTTTTCCACCGGAATCATCGGAGGCATTTATAGCTTCGGGTCATGGGGAACGAAAGCAGGGATGGTGCAACCAAAAAACAGTGTAAACGCCACGTTTGACGAAGCGTCTTTGGATGATTCCGTAGATTCCATCATAAGTCTGGATGAGGATGCTTCCCTGGATGAGATTCAGGCAGCGGTGGATGATACAATTAATAGTATATCTGAAGGGTTGGATACAGATGGGACGACGATTGCAGTGATTGCAGTATTTCTGGTGGTCTTTTGCATCATATTCCTGATTGTGCTGGTCATTGCGCTGCTGATCGATGCATTTGTAGTATACCCATTTGGTGTGGGAATGAATCGTTTCTTCCTGGTCAATCTGAATGACAAGGCAGAAGTCAAAGAGATCGGATATGGTTATGATCACAACTATAAGAACAATGTGAAGACCATGTTCTTACGTGGGTTGTATACATTTTTCTGGAGCCTGCTATTGATCGTTCCGGGTATTGTGAAGAGTTATGAGTATCGTATGATTCCGTATTTGTTGGCAGATGATCCGAATATGACCAAAGATGAGGCATTCCGCATCAGCAGGGAAATGATGCACGGGCAGAAGTGGCGTGCATTTGTGCTGGATCTTTCCTTTATCGGTTGGCGGATTCTGGGTATGTGGACAGCAGGAATTTTAAATCTCTTCTATGTGAATCCATATTACAACATGACCTGTGCAGCATTGTATGAATCTTTGAAGAATGATTATCTGGCAAAGGCATAAAGACTGCATTTCATCCTTTCTATTGTAATAAATAAGGGGGTATGTATGGCATACACGATTTTACTGGTAGATGATGAAGCAGAGGTGCGCAGATTGCTGCGGCTTTATCTGGAAAATGAACAGTATCATGTATTAGAGGCGGAAAATGGACAGCAGGCGTTGGAGATATTTCACCAGAATCAGGTGAATCTGTGTCTGCTTGATATTATGATGCCAGTGATGGACGGGTATCAGTTATTGCAGGAACTGCGCAGGGAAACCAATATACCGGTGTTGATGCTTTCCGCAAAGGATGCAGATGCAGAAAAGATTCTGGGATTGAATCTGGGGGCAGATGACTATCTGTCAAAGCCGTTTAATCCGTTGGAAGCAGTTGCCAGAGTGAATGCTGCCATTCACCGGTTTTATGCCCTGGGTAGTAGCGGGGCACAGCAGTCCCGGGAAACAGCGCCTGTGGAAACAGCCCGTCCAGTGATCCGGGTACAGGATCTGGAACTGGATGTGGATGGCTGTGTGTTAAAGCGGGCAGGCCAGGTCATTGACCTGACTTCCATTGAATTTCGCATTATGGAATTGTTTATGGGGAATCCAGGCAAGGTGTTTACCAAACAGCAGATTTATGAGTATGGCTGGGGAGATACGTACGTGGTTTCAGACAATAACATTATGGTCTGCATCAGCAAGCTGCGAACCAAACTGGACGAAGACCCGTTACGCTACATCAAGACCATCCGTGGCCTGGGATATCGATTGGAGAATCAGGTATGACACAGTGGGATGAACAAAAGGAACTGCAAGCATTGCAAAAATATCTGGTCAGTCGTTTTTTTCTCATACTGCTGGTGGTGACTGTCATGGAAATGGGTGCAGATGCCCTGTTTGGGCGGCTCTGGAATCCATTGCAGAACTGGTTGACCATAGATGGCACGGGCAGTCTGGAAGGCTTACAGTCATTGCCGGGGATTATGCTGCTGCTGATTTTTCTGCTGACAGGGACACTGTTGCATGCATTGGCTTCTGCGATTCCGGCATTTCACTGGGGGGTGGATTGGTTGGAACGGCAGAATGCCATGTTCTTTTCTGATGTGCAGAATCAGGTATTGATGCAGATGCCCGGAGAGAAACGGGTGGTCTTGTTTCTGGTGTTGCTGCTGCGGATTCTCCTGCTGCTTTTGCCGTACATCATTGGTGCCATCTGGTGCGGGATTTTGGTGACCACACAGGTGCGCCGATTGGAACAGATGCGGGAGGACGCCCACCTGGAATATGACCAGAAGCGAAATCTCATGCTGTCGGATATTGCCCATGACCTGCGCAC
>JAFTGN010000079.1 GCA_017457865.1 Lachnospiraceae bacterium
AGAAATCATCATTTTGCTTCAAAATGCCACCTCAACCTTTCTTTGTCCCTACTTTTTGAATAAATATGAACCAAAGATTATCTGTCTGGCGGCACATAAACGTTGGTACGATTGTCTATCTTTTTTGGGGGTGCACTTCATGACCGGGTTACGGTTCTGCTGATCATTTTAATCGGGTATTATTTGGTTGTTTGAGGATATGTCAGTATCTTTGCATCGGAAAACAAATACTTTTGTATTTTTTCAGAAATGAAGATAGAAATAGAAATACCAGATTATACGGACGTACAAGTATGGGGGTATCGTAATGGGTTATACCTTGCTGGAGGTATGGAGTTCACGTGGGATGCGAACTCTGAATTAGGTACTAAAATAGAAGATGATGCATTTTCAATTATCGCAAATGAGGCAGGTCTGCTCTCTATGGCAAATCATTGCCTGAACATGGCTCAGGAATCTTTAGATGTTTATGACTTGCCCTTTGATGTTGGTTGCGAATTAGAAGAGGGTTCGGAATACTTTGTATTAGTGAAGACCCCTACTCCTGAAAAGTATTTGGAATAAGATTTGTGATATGGAAAAGAGAAGGTTAAAAGTAACTGTTGAAGTACCCGAATACCAGTTGGGTAAAGCTATAACTATAGATCGGTCTTCCGATTCAAAGATTGTAGTGGCAATCGTAGATGATGAGATGGTCATAGCAGCAAATCGCAATGGTCTGGTTGATTTGGCTCGTTATTTCTTATTCCTTGCTCAAAAGACAGTTCCAAATGGAGAGTGTATTCGCATAACCGACAAAAACGGATTACTAAAGGGCTCCATAGATTTAAAGATACGTAAGGAAGCGCTTCCTGCGAAGGAAAGGAAGGGCTTCCTGTGATGTTTATCAAGGAGAACAGGCTTTGATTCCTGATGCGATAGGAATCCACTCACAACCATAATATACTGCTCGATTTGTTTATGGAAGAAAGAAAGCCACGACACTTTGGTGATAAACAATGACGGAATATATATCCGAAAAGGAAATAATGCCAGAGAAATCAAATGGAATAAGATAAGATGCGTGAACTTTCATTTAGGGAAAACAAGAATGGAAGGATTGGTAATGTCGGTAGAGACCATGCCTCGCGGACATGTTGATTTCTCATTGTTTAGATACAATTATAGCCTTCGCAGGATGGTAAATGCAATCATGTATTTCTCGGGCAATCCTGACATGGTGAAAGGGCGAGGGTTTGTAGGCTGGATAATAAAGAGAAAAACTCGATAATTTGACCAGGAGGCGGTTCTGTGATCATTAAAAGATCAGAAATATTGATGATAAGATGAAAAAATGTATTACCTTTGTGGTGTAATCAGAATTAATAATACTCATGAAGAAAGTAACGATAAAAGATGTTGAGGATGCCATCCGGTTGTTCGAAGACAATGCTATAGCCCGAGGAACAGCATTGGACAATGACGATTATAAGACATATAATAAATTGTATCCCGTTATTCCGCAGTGCATAGCATACTTGTACGAACAGGATAAGCTGCAATTGTTACATCATTTGCTAAAGCATGAAAATTTCCATGTAAGATATGAAGCCGCCTATGCTTTGTTGCCAGTCTTCTCATCAGAATGCGAAATTGTGCTTTCGGAAATAGCACAAGGGAAAGATTATGGAATGGAAGGTTTTAATGCGGAGCAAACTTTGAAAATGTGGAAGAGTGGAGAGCTTCATTATCCCTACCAGCCTGAATGTTTGGAAAATTCAAGTAAAGAAGCGGACCAGGAATTCAAGGGAGCTTTTTTAAAGCGCGAGGATGATATTGCATTGGCAAAGGAAGAAAACGAAACCGTTCCTGCAAATCTGTCTCTGCGAATATCAAAATGGTTCAACCACCATCTTGAAGGAAATCAAGAAGAAGTTGCAGATGTAATAGGTGTTTATATCGGATATAACACCGACACTCATGAGTTGGTGTTTCGCATAAACACGTTTGTCAATCCCTATACGCAGGATGTGGAATCGGTTTATCTGAAGCGGGTGGAGCGTTTCAAGGCCTTTGAGTATATAGCAACAGTCTCAGCCGACAAGCCAAGCAAATACGGATTCATGCAGATTCTACTGACCATCCATGAGGACAATGCAACGGACGATCTCCTGCAGCGAATAAAGGATACCATTGACTGGAACAACAGAGAATGGAAACCTAACGAATGCAAAGTTTGCTGCAAGGTTGAATATAGGGGGGCGGAATGCTATTTCGAGGGTTCTTGGTGGTACGTATTACGTGCGGTCATCAAGAACAGGAAAGGCTATGAGCGATATGATTTCTCTGATGAATCGAAATTCGACGAAGAAATGTGGGATCTTGAATCAGGGGAATATGACAGTTTTGAGTACAAAGAGTCTTTCGAACTGATTTCCCCATCAGAATTTCAAAACATTTGGGACAGAACAATCCGAGTGCACGTTGCCAAACCTCTCTAAAAGATTCAATGATCTTCGGACAAAAACATAACAACATTTAATCAAATAAAATGGAAATACTTATTAACACTCATTTTCCTTATGCTTCCGAATCAAAGCAAGAAGATGTTTCATTTCTTGAAAAAGAGATGAAGGCTTATTTTGCTGATAAAAACTACACAGAACATGTAGAGAGCTATTTAATAGCGATACTCTGTGATGGATATATGAAAGCACGAAAGCGTCCGAGGTATTATGATGACGTGTATATCAATGATCCCTTTATACGTGGTGAGAAGTTTCATCTATACAGGAGTTTCGAGATGGATGTGGAGCTTGACTTCAATCATTTTTTTGCATCCAATCGCCAGGGAGGATATAATATCATTGCACGCGCTCTATTGAAAGCGTTGGAAGAAATGAAGTATCCCCTGAAAATCAGGAAAGAGTTTGACTAGGAACGTTTCAATCATGACATGCGAAATTTCTTTGTCGATGTGATGCACTGCAATCTGGAAGAAGAGGAAATGCCTGAACTGACAGAGGAAGAGAGCAAAAAGTTGCGAGAGCCTCTGCTTAATCAGAGTTTTTTTTAACAATCAGGATGGTAAGGGGTTGATGGCACTTGTTGAGAAAACCCTTAAAGGATTGGCAAATCAAGAAAATGACACATTTATAAGATTTAACCATAGCTATGTTTTATTATTCAGATAGTTTTCAAATAAAAACGGATAACGTAAGATCCGTAATTATTAATCATTCCATTAATTCATTAAAAGAGTTATTTGAACACTTTCGGATCTCTTTAGAGATTCCCTATTCTTCCATGACCAATTTTGATGCTTTTCGCGATGTGATGGAAGAGTTAGAATGGATACCAGAAAATGAAATCAGGATATATCACGAAACTCTTCCTTCCTTAGAAAAAAAGGACTTGGCATGCTATATCGATTATTTAAATATAATTGATGTAGAATGGGAAAAATATGAGGAACGAGCTGATATTGTCAGAGAATACGCCAGTTCGGGATAAGATTAGAACAATGTGAGTTGCTTGGTGTCCTCAATACGGTACCCTTGAATAGCCTCTGGCTTGTTGTCAAAGAAGCAATATGCCCCGAGTGCCGCAATGAGGTTCATCAAGAAGTTGTTGACC
>JAFTGN010000080.1 GCA_017457865.1 Lachnospiraceae bacterium
AGAGGATACGTGGGATCGTGGCGGTTGTCCTGTCTGCGGCAGTGGTGGCAGGCATGTCCGGTGCCGTATACGGCACAGAGGCTTATGCCACACAGACAGAAGAACAGCCGGAACAGATAGAAGAAACCGTACAGGAGCCGATGGCTGCCCAGCCCCAGGAACTGGATCTGGGTGAGTATCAGGCCAGTATGGAGACAGGACAGCGTCAGCTGTTAACGGTGACAGTTCTTCCTCTGGGAACGAACGCACTCATTTCCTATCAGTCTTCTGACCCGTCTGTGGCAGAGATCAACGGGATGGGACGGATCACCGCCATTCATGCAGGGGTGACCCAAATCCAGGTATCCTGTGCGGGAACAGATGTGTCCGCATCCTTTCAGCTGCAAGTGACAGAACCGGTGGAAAGCCGGAGCGTACAGGTGATGGAACTGGACTTAGGAGACTGTCCAAAGGAGCTGACAGCAGGCAGTACCGCTCTGGTGACGGTATCCGTGATTCCGGCAGACGCAGCGGACTATGAATTGTCCTACCAGTCGGATCATCCGGAAGTGGTGACGGTAAATGCCCTGGGGCGTATCACAGCAGTCAGTCCGGGTGTGGCAAACATTACGGTCTCCTGCGGTATAGTATCGGCTGGCTTTGCTGTGACTGTCCTTCCGGAAGAGACAGAACCGGCAGAAGAGAAAATCCCGGTGTCGGACATTGAGATCGGAGATTATAAAGAAGAACTGGAAGTAGACGGAACGGTAACCTTATCTGCCACAGTGCTTCCGGATGATGCCACTGACAGCAAAGTGACATACCGGTCTTCTGACCCTGCCGTTGCCACGGTCAAGTCCTCCGGTGAAGTAAAGGGAATCGCACCGGGCAGTGTGACCATCTATGTGACTGCCGGAGGGGTGACCAGAGAAGCCAGATTTACCGTGAAGGTATCCACCAAGGCAATCACCATGAATCAGGATTATCTGGTATGCAAGCCGGGTGATACCTGCCAGCTGGAAGGGAGAGTCTCTCCGGCAGATGCCGTACAGACTTTGACTTACCGGACACTGGATAAAACTGTGGCA
This sequence comes from Lachnospiraceae bacterium, assembly GCA_017457865.1. GTDB lineage: Bacteria > Bacillota > Clostridia > Lachnospirales > Lachnospiraceae > UBA2942. The sequence goes on from JAFTGN010000080.1 coordinate 1,068, forward strand.
GAGGTGACAGAGGAAGGTCTGGTGCGTGCTGTGGGAACAGGGAACACATCTATTCTCGTTACAAACGGAGATCTGCAGACCTCTGTGACTGTGATCGTCAATGAAGGGGTACAGGAAACCGGGGATGCAGAAGCGGGAGAGAGGGTAGATGCATCTGACCGTGTACCGCTGCCGGAGCGGGTTTCTGTGAAAGAGTATCCTGTGATCCATGCGCAGATGTTGGAACAGCTGTACGAGACAGATGGTACATTACAGGTGCAGGGGAAGGGATACCGTCTCCTGCTCAAAGGCAGCCAGATCGTGAACTATCACAACGAACTGGAAACAGACTTAAAACTGACAGAAGAACCATACGGCTACTCCTTTACCGTCAATGGGGGAAAACGTCTCTGCGGAACAGTACAGATCAAGATAGACAGAAACAGCAGCCGGAAGGGATATCTGTACCTCTACAATGACAGAAAAGAAAAGTATGAACTGGTAGGAACTACAGACGGAGTGGAACTGACAGTGGACACTGGAGGAACCTATCTGTACAGTGCAAAGAAGCTGTCTGGCTTTTCTATCCATCCAGGGCTGGCAGTGACCGGTCTGCTGGCGATACTGGCAGGAACCGGTATTTATATCGGAACGAAGAAACGGTATTGGTTTTGGTAAAATACAATAGTTTATTGGTGAATTTGTTTCATGCGCAGAAACATTCACATAGATTCATAGCATTGGTTGATCCAGAGGCGATTTCTAAATCTGCAGCAATTATCACATATGTTCTTTGTGCAGCTGTTAAATTATTTAGTGGTGCTGCATCGGCTTATTTTTGGTATGCATCAGCTAGAGGAGGTGTTACAATTTCTTGGTCAGGGGTACATTTTGGAAAATAATGGGGTTTGTTTTTGGCATAAAAATTCTTGTTGAATTGATGCTAAGTAAAATTTGGAGAGTTGTTATATGAAACAAATCGATTAAAGTAGACCCTGGGTCTTAAAAACAATTTAATAGGCAATACTGTAGCTGCTGAGAACATTTGTGGCTACGGTATTGCTGTAACCATTTTTGAAATGCAGAGTTGTTTATAAAAAAGGAGTATGATATGGAAAATAAGTATTTATGCGTGAAATTGCTTGTTTTATCGATGATAAACAGTTTTGGCATTGGTCTTTTTGTTTTATTTGCTATTATAGGATTATTTTCCCATAAAACGGCATTGGTCATGATATTAATATTAGATTGTATCATGACATGTTTATATGGTTTTTTTACTTTAAAAAGCAACAAAAATTTATTAAGATGAAACATGTATTGGTCAGGTTACAGGCAGGGTTGCTAAAACACCAAGGCTCTGATGGATGTATGTTTACAAAAGGGTACATGTAATCTTGGATTAGTTTTTGCTGTTTGATAACAAAGTGTGAACAGATGTAATAAAACGGGTAAGCATTATTATTAAAATAATGGCTATACAAAATAAAGTTTAGGTTGGAGAAATGAGGGGATGGTTGTTTACATTTCTCCGTCCTGTCTGTTCATCCATAATCAGGGTGTCAGTTTAGCTTGTTTACAGGGGATTGTCTTTTGTGGATGTTACCTCTTACGTTGTTGCCTGTGTCTGTGACATCCTGATATCATCTGTCAGCTTTTCGGGAATACAATAACTATTTTTGCAAAAATAAAAAATGATGTTAGAACTTACATGTCATCGCTACCACAGACTGCCTCTTCTTTGGTAGATTTTCCTTACGGGTTCAATAGTACTCTCGCATTCGTTCCGCTCAATCACATCGCTGCCTTATACCCGAGATGCTTCTACTTATGGTAGTTGATCTCATTTCCAATGATTATTGAAAATATCGAACTACTTGTGATATTAAATTTTGAAATTCTTCTTAAAAGTACGCCCAATACTCAAGTTTCTCCCATCCCGTAAAATGACAGTATTTCCCTGTACAGCATAGATCTCTGCTTTATTTACCACCTCGCTTTGATTCACTTGTATAAACTGATCGTCCAGTCGTTCATAGATGGCAGACAGTGGTTCATAAACCTGATATACTCGTATTTGAGTATGGATCAGTGTTTTAGGCTTGACACGTTCGATATAGAGAATATCTGACAAAGGAATCCTTTTTTTGATGTTTTCCTCTGTAATCACCAGATGCGGTGTCATGACCTGGCTTTTGACACCATAGGCATGTGTGAATGCCTTATGAAGCGTACGCTCTATTTTTTCTTCCCTGACTGGTTTTGTCACGTAACCCAGAGCGTCCACATCGTAGGCTTCACTGGCGAATTCTCTGTGACCGGTCAGAAAGATGAGGATCAGGTCTGGGTACTCTTTTACCAGATGCTGTGCTACAGTGATGCCGGATTCTTCCCTCAGATCAATGTCCAGAAACAGAATATCCAGCGGATGCTCTGCCAAATGGGCAAACAAATGGGCAGAATTGCAAAAAGGGGTGATGGTGATGGGAACTTGTGCATTGTCTGCAATCTGCTGAATATAAGCACTGGCTAATTGTATTTGAACGATTTGGTCATCGCAAATACCGATAGAATAATTCATATGGTGCTCTCTATCATCCAATGATAGTAAGAAAATGTTGGATGATTTTTCCTTTCTCCCCGGATATTGCCGGGGTATATTCTTGGTTTGGTAAGCATCAAGACTCATAGGCACGCCTTGATGGGGAATTCTGTATCTTATGTGAAAATGGCAGCATCACTTCTACACAAAATAATTCGTTATAGGACACATAAAATCTGAATCTAAAGTGCTACTTTTTATAATAAACTAGTAGGAAGAATTTGTCAAGAATAGAAATCCGGAATCCCTTATCCGTGAAGTGAAACAGCCATCCATAAGGTGGATGGCTGTGGTTTAGAGTGCGCCTGGCGTGGTCGATTCATAACATGATGTTTCTGCTATAGGAACATGGTATGAATCACTGTAAAATCATCATTTTGCTGTTGTAGTTCCTTTTGTTCCTGTTCTGTCAAAATTTTTTTTAATCGTTTGCCACAGAGGGGACATTTTTTACTGGTTTCAGAAAACTCTTTTTTGCATTTCTCACAATATTTTTTCATAATAGACCTCCATCTTCTTATTCTATTAATTGATATGAATGGGCTGGGTACAGAACGACTTTGCATTATTCTTCCAGAAAAAACAGATGTTCAACCGAAGTGCCCAAGGCTTTTGCCAGTCGCATAGCCAGTTCCAGTGAGGGATTATATTTGTTATTTTCGATGGCAATGATAGTCTGTCTTGTGGCACCTACCTGTTTTGCCAGATCTTCCTGCCGCAGTCCCAGTTTTTTGCGGATAGTTTTGATGTCATTTTTCATTTCAAAGCGTACCTTTCTGTTTTAGAAATCCTTCTCATCGATTCCAAAGTACAATGATTCCCACGGCCACCAGGAGAGCTGCCATTGCCATAAGGATTCTTGTGATACGAAAAACGGACAACTGCTGTTTCCGGGTTGTTTCATATTCTTCATCATCGGCAATTGCGCTGTTTTGCAGAATTTGTTTGGACAGACTTTCGATACACAGTGAAATCAGAAGAATCATCCACGGAACCCATGTTCCCTGATAGTCTTCCTGGAGAACAGTTCGAATGATTTCGTACACTGCCCAGAGAAAAAGTGATAGCATGGTAAATAGCTGTGCGTAGCTTTTGGCTTTCAAAGTAATCTCTATCTCCATTTCGTCCATCTTGTGAAAAGAAAATTTGGAAAATAAATGTTTCATAACTGATATACCTCCAAAATGTAAAAAACTCTTTACATTCATAATAGGATACAAAAAATAGAATGTCAAGAACTTTTTACATCTTTTCTTTTGGCTTTTTGAAACTTTTCCTGCAACACATCTGTTTTGAACATATATAGCGTAGTTATACAATCGCGTGCTGTAAAGAGGCTGCAAGGCGAGATTCCGCTGGATATGCGTAAGATTCCTTCCGGGGATCATCTGATCTGGATTGCCGCAAGCAGTCAGGTAGAAAAAAAGGCAGAGGATTTCCTTTTTATTCCAGCAGAAATTTATGATGTCAAGGTGCCCTAGGACAGGCAATTTTGCGTTACATCGTCAATATAGTTATAAAATTGTAAGAATCTGTTTCCATTTTTGGATAGCCAGGATGGCAAGAGTATGGTACAATGCAATTGTTCAGAGCAAAGTGCCAGGGATAGGGCAGGTTCTGACGGGAAGTGTTGGTTCATGCGGCGATGCCGCAGCTTACAGAAATGGAGAGGATATGAAGAAACAGGTAACAAGAATCATTGGTACAGCAGCCATCATTTGTATGGCAGGCAGCATGGCAGCGTGTGGAGATAGTGCCAGTAAGGCATTGACAGCAGAGGAATTGTTTCAGAAGGCCATCGAGGAGACCCAGGATAGGGTGGAGATGCAGGTGACAGGAACTACCAAGACCATGGGGATTTCCATGGACACGGATTGTAATGTAAAGACCATCAAGACAGATGATTCCATCGAACTGGCGATGACCGGTAAGTTTGCCATGATGGAGATGTCTGCTTATTATGTAGATGGATGGATGTACATGGACATGGGGGAACTGGGAAAGATGAAGACCCAGATTGATGCATCAGATTCGACCACCCTGTTAGGACAGCTTGGTGTAGATCAGAATGCATTGGCACAGATCGATCCGACAGATTGTTCAGAATTGACATTATCCAAGGATGATGATGGAAATCATGTAGTCAGCTATACGGTTCCGGCTGATAAGGTGAGCGCAGTAGTGGATGCTGCCGGCAGTGCAATGAATGCACTGACGGAGGATATGGAATTGTCTTATGAGGATATGACCGGTACCCTGGTATTTGATCAAAACAATGAACTGATCAAGCAGACACAGCATATCAAGATGACCATGAATGTAGAAGGAACTACAATGGATACGGAGACAGATACAGTCAGCACCATTCTGGCTACTGGAGATGATGTGAAGATTACCTATCCGGATTTTGATGATTTTGAGGAAATCGATGCTTCTGATCTGGAATTAGGAGAATAAGAGTTGATGGAAAGACTGGTCTGTTGACAGAAGTTGGCAGAAGTGTTTGGAAAAGCGCAGAGGAACAGGTTCCCCTGTGCTTTTCCTTTTCTTTGGATCAATTGTCTGGTATACTGTTAGAAGGAATAGGGGAGTCGGGAACATCCTATGAAAATGTGATATAGAGTAACTATTCAGGACCCAATATTTCGCGAAGGTTTTGCGAAGCAAAATCCTGAGTTATGCAGGCAAAAACACAAACGACAAAGTCGATTTGGAATGGATTTTTGCCCGTAACTGTGAGGGTACTGAACAGTTACGATATAGATTTGGGGAGAAATGATTATGCAAAATTTGGTGTTGGGCATGCTTGCCCATGTAGATGCGGGAAAAACCACACTGTCAGAAGCGATTTTATATAAGACAAAGACCATTCAGAAGTTTGGACGGGTGGACAAGGGAGATACCTTTCTGGATACAGATGCCATGGAACGGCAGAGGGGCATCACCATTTTTTCCAAGCAGGCACAGTTAGAAATCGGAGGCAGACCGGTGACACTGCTTGACACGCCGGGACATATTGATTTTTCCGCAGAGATGGAGCGTACCTTGCAGGTACTGGACTATGCCATCCTGATCATCAGCGGTGCAGATGGGGTCCAGAGCCATACGGCTACCCTTTGGAAACTGCTGGCACGGTATCAGGTACCGGTATTTTTGTTTGTGAATAAGATGGACCAGCCGGGCACTGACCGTGGTCGTTTGATGGAGGAATTACACCACAAGCTGTCCGGCTATGTGACGGATTTTTCCTATCCGGATTATGAAGAAATTGCCCTGGGGGATGAGGCAGTCATGGAACATTATCTGGAAAGCGGGGAGATTTCCGATGAGGAAATTGCCGGGATGGTGGCAAAGAGACAGCTGTTCCCCTGCTTTTTTGGCTCTGCGTTGAAAGATCAGGGAGTCAAGGCCTTTTTAGAGGCACTGCCCCGGTACGTAACAGAGAAGACCTATCCGGAAGACTTTGGGGCTCGAGCCTTCAAAATATCCAGAGATGAACAGGGCAATCGGCTGACCTGGTTGAAAGTGACGGGTGGAACCCTCACTGGACGGATGCAGATCACGGAAACCGAGAAGGTGAACCAGATCCGGGTATACTCAGGAGAAAAATATAAGCCGGTACAGGCAGTTGCGGCAGGAGGGGTCTGTGCGGTTACCGGACTGGAGGAAAGCCGTCCGGGTGATTCGTTTGGAGTGGACGCACCATCTCTGATCCCTATGCTGGCACCGGTGCTGACCTATCAGTTGCAGCTGCCGGAGGGAATGGATGCCATGCAGATGCTGCCTAAACTGCGTCAGCTGGAAGAAGAAGACCCTCAGCTGCATATTTTGTGGAGTGAATTGACCAGAGAAATCCAGATTCAGGTCATGGGGGCAGTGCAGATTGAAATTTTGCAGACCATGATCCGGGAACGGTTTGGAGTGGATGTGACCTTTGGAACCGGCAGTATTATATATAAGGAAACCATTGCTTCTGTGGTGGAAGGAGTGGGACATTTTGAGCCCCTGCGCCACTATGCGGAAGTCCACCTGCTGTTGGAGCCGGGAGAACCGGGCAGCGGCATGGAGTATGTGCTGGATTGCAGTGAGGATGTGCTGGATCGGAACTGGCAGCGGCTGATCCTGACCCATTTATATGAACGAACCCACAGAGGGGTTCTGACAGGTGCGCCACTGACCGATGTGCGGATTTCCGTGGTGGCAGGGCGCGCCCATCCCAAGCATACAGAAGGGGGAGATTTCAGACAGGCCACTTACCGGGCAGTCCGTCAGGGACTCATGCAGGCAGAATCTGTATTATTAGAACCGGTGTATGGGTTTGAAATGGAACTGCCCCGGAGCGCAGTGGGACGTGCTATGATGGATCTGGAACGGATGAATGGTGCCTTTACATTAGAAGAAATGGGAACCACAGAGGAAAGCCGGATCACCGGTACAGTGCCGGTGGCATCTTTTGGCACATATCAGACGGAATTTGTGGCATACACCAGAGGACAGGGCAGGCTGTCTGTACAGATGGCAGGCTACCAGCCCTGCCACAACACAGAAGAAGTGGTGGCAGCTTCCGGCTATGAGCCGGAACGGGATACGCTAAATACAGCAGATTCCGTCTTCTGCTCTCACGGGGCAGGGGTGGTGGTACCGTGGGAGAAAGTTTATGACCATATGCATGTGGAAAGTGTGTTGGAGCGGAGACAGCAGACGGGCAGCAGTGACATTTCCATTACCTCTATGGGACAAAGCCGTACCGTTTCGGATGTGGCATTGGGCACGGAAGAAGTGGATGATATCATCAGCCGTACCTTTTATGCCAACAGCCGCAGCCAGGAAGAAGTGCGCAAATCCCTGCATCAGAAACGGATGGCAGAGCGGCAGACCGCTACATATAAGGGAAAAGAGCGTTCTATCAACGGAGCAAAAACCTACCTGTTGGTGGACGGTTATAACATCATCTTTGCATGGAAAGAACTTGCCGAACTGGCAAAAGACAATATAGACGGAGCCAGAGGCAGACTACTGGATATTTTGTGCAACTATCAGGCCATGAAAGGCTGTGAAGTCATCGTCATTTTCGATGCTTACCGGTTGCAGGGGCACCCCACAGAGCAGTACGATTACCACAACATTCACGTGATCTTTACAAAAGAAGCGGAAACCGCTGACCAGTACATTGAAAAATTTGCCCACGAAAAGGGCCATCAGTACCACATTCGGGTGGCCACGTCCGATGGTTTAGAGCAGATCATCATCCGTGGCGCCGGCTGCTATCTGGTATCGGCCAGAGAGTTCGAGGCAGAAGTGAAAGCATCAGAACAGCAGCTGCGGGAAGACTATCTGGGGCGGACGTATTAAAGAAAATAAATTTACATAAAATAAGTCAAATGTATTGCTTTTGCAGTAGTTTGGTGGTATGATTCAAATACATGGAGAAAGCGTGTAAGTTATGCCTGAATGATGTGTGGATTGGGAAGAATATGGAAAAATATAATGAGAATCAAAGAAGTAGTTCCATGGTCAGGATCAAAGGGTATCATGGCACATGCTCTTTTGCACAGGAAAGCATAGAGAGATATGGACTGGATCCGAAAAAAACAAAAAAGAGATCAGATCACTGGCTGGGGCAGGGGGTTTACTTTTTTTTACAGCAAGACCAGGCACGATGGTGGGCAGAGGATATAGCGGGAAAGTATTGGAATCACGGCTCTGTTGCGTTGGTATATGGTGCGGATATTGTGGCGGATCGAAAATATGTGAAGGATTTTAGGGAATATGAGGACGTGGCACAATTTCAGAAATGGGCTGTAGAGTTACTCAATTCTTTGAATGAAGGTCACGAAGCGAAACCGAAGTTTACAACTGAAAAATTCAGGGGACTATTATTTGATTATTATAAAACGGAATATAATATATATGTGATGATAGGATCATTTTCGAAAAATCGTGTGGGGTATGCATTGTATGATCCAAGAGAGGAAGAGTTGCAGTTACAAAAGGCAATTATGAAAACGACAGGCATATATTACCAGGAGGTTCAAGTTTGTGTGTCTAATTCCGCTTGCATTCAAAATCAGAAAGTAGAATATGTTGGTGAGGTAGAAGTGATATGAAGATCAATCAGGAATTATTCAAAGAATTGTGCGAATTGTATGAGGTTGAATTTTCGGAACAATATAAAAAGGTGATGCTGGAAGATGAAAATGGGGAAATGAGGGAACTGATACCCGAGGATATAAAAGAGATTATTTCTCCGTATATTGAGGTTATCCCATATACTGTGAGACAAAGAGAATTTTGTTTAGAGGAACAGTTGTTTTTTGAAGCTTCAGAGGAACTTCTGATTGCGGCATAAGGAGCGTGTCATGGAAATAAAAAACAAGTATCAAAGCCCTTTAAAGATGAAAGAGATCATGATTTTGGAAAGCAGCTTCAGACGCTCAGAAGAAGATATAGATCATTTGGAATTGGGATTTCGTCCGGAACGTAAGATAGAAAAGATTGGTGAGGATCAATATAAAATTGAGTTTGAAGTTTATTTGGGAGATGATGAGGAAAAACTGAGTCTCTATGTAAAGTGTGCGGCGATTTTTGAGACGGAACAGGAGAATATGGGGTTGATTGAACGAAATGCCATTGCTATTATATTTCCTTATGTAAGAGCCTATATTTCTGCGTTGACGTCACAGCCTGGAATGTCTCCGATTGTCCTTCCCCCGATTAATATTATTGCAATGCTGAATGATGACAGAGGAAAAAATGAATAATCAGTTTATCAGACATTTATTACAGAGTCATTCAGAGGAAACGCTGGTATCCATCTGTCGCATCTTACAGGAGGCTGGCATAGAACTGTTCGTGAGAGAAGGAGACAGCCTGGAATTCCACAACCTGCCGATCAATTTGCTGCATCAGGAGAAAGCGGATTTCCTACAGTCCATCACCTGCGGAAACCTTTACGTCAGTGCCGCAGACTTAGAGCAGGCATCCCGGCTTGTCAGAGAACAAGGCTATGGGAATACTCTGGTAGACGATCCGATCGTACCGGGTTTACAGACAGAATTAGAAAAAGCAGAAGCAGCCTACTATAAAAAACGAAAGTGGCTTTATATTGAGTGCGCAGTGGTGGTAGCAGGCGCACTGTTATATATGCTATATAAGAGCTTGTAGCAAAGCAGAAAGCATGTTGTGACAGGCTGCAGGCAGCTATGTGTTCTTTTGAAAAGCAAAATAGGATTCATAAAATCAGGCAGGAAATCTGCTTGATTTTTTTTACAATCTTGTATACAATGTACCTGTCTGACAGGAAACCGACACTGCATTCCGCAAAGAAGCAGCAGTTGGGGATAGGTCAGAACATTCAAAAATTTCATATTGTAATAGGGAATTGCAAAGCATTTTGCATTGATTCAGAGTGAGACATTCCTGTTTGATTTTGAGGCATTGTAAAAATTTATGAGCAAAAGAACAGCCTGTAAAATCAGAAATTTTTCCATCCGAAAAACTCTGTGGAACGCCGGCACTTTGTTTTTTGAGTAATATTATGATATTACGAAAAAAACATTAGTGCCGTTGCGTGAAACCGAAGCGAGAGCGTGTTTTTTGGATAAAAATTTCTGAATGTCAGGCGTACGTTTGTCAAAAGTTTTGCAATGCCCTCAGTTTACAAGAGGAAAGGAAGGAAACACAATGAAAAAGATAGTTCGCAACATTCTTTTGACTGTTTTGTGTACCACACTCACTGTTGCACTGGGCGCATGCGCAGGTAATAAGGAAGAGAAGGACTCCTCCACAGGTTCAAATGCTTCTCAGGCAGAAATAACTGCATCTGTAGACAGTAGTATAGTCATTGGAATTCCCCAGGACATTGAGGATAGTCTGGATCCACACGTAGCAACGGGGGCAGGTACGAGAGAGGTACTGTTCAATTTATTTGAAGGTTTGGTGAAACCGGACAGCGATGGAAATCTGAATCCTGCTGTAGCAAGCGCATATCAGATTTCCGATGACGGAAAGACCTATACATTTACACTTCGGGATGGAATTTTATTCCATGACGGAAGCGCAGTGACAGTAGAAGACGTGAAATATTCTTTGGAACGCAGTGCGGATACCGGTATGGTACCAGCGCTTTCCGATATCACATCCATTGAAATACCGGATGAACATACAGTAGTGATCCGGTTAGCCGAGCAGAATCCGGATTTTCTGACGTATCTGACTACGGCTATCATTCCGGAAGACAATGCCAACCCGGAAACCAATCCAATCGGTACCGGTCCATATCGCTATGTATCCCGCTCTCCACAGGAGAACATCGTCATGGAGAAGTTTGACGGATACTGGGGAGAACCGGCACATATTGAAGATGTGACCTTTCAAGTATGTGCTGACTCTGCTTCTCTTGTAGTAGATATGGAGGCAGGCACCATTGATATGTTCGCCAGAGTGACTTCCGCACAGGCGGCACAGTTAAGCGACAAGTTCAACATCGAAGAGGGAACCATGAATCTGGTGCAGGCATTGTATCTGAACAATGACAACCAATACTTCTCTGATCCACTGGTGCGTCAGGCACTGTGCTATGCAGTGGACAGACAGGCGATTTTGGATTTCGTATCCGATGGCAAGGGTGTGATCATCGGCAGCAGTATGTTCCCGGCATTTGGCAAGTATTATATAGAAGAACTGGCAGATGTGTATGAGCAGAATATTGACAAGGCAAAGGAACTGCTGGCAGAGGCTGGCTATCCGGATGGATTCAGCTTTACCATATCTGTACCTTCTAATTATCAGCAGCACATTGACACTGCACAGGTCATTAAGGAACAGCTGAAGGCCATCCATGTGGATGCCCAGATCGATCTGATCGAGTGGGACAGCTGGTTGAGTGACGTATACACAGACCGAAACTATGATGCCACAGTGATCGGTGTGGATGCTTCTTCTCTGACGGCCAGAGCATTGTTGGAGCGTTTTACCTCTACTGCATCCAATAACTTCATCAACTATCACAATGAAGACTATGATGCGGCATTTGCCAATGCCATCAATACAGTAGATGAGGATGAGCAGACAGAATATTATAAGGAATGCGAGCGCATTCTGGCAGAAGATGCTGCCAATGTCTACATACAGGACATTGTAGAGTATGTGGCACTGAACAAAAAATATGCCGGATATGAATTCTATCCGCTGTATGTGCAGGATGTAGCAAAATTGTATATCGTAGAATAAAACTAAAGAGGAGACGGGGAATGAAATATGCAGTACGAAAAGTCTTAACGATGGGGGTAACGATACTGGTGGTTTCGTTCCTCGTCTTTTTGGCATTTCATATCATTCCGGGTGATCCGGCACTGGCAAAGCTGGGGACCCAGGCCACGCCGGAGCAGCTGGAACAGCTGCGGGAGGAAATGGGACTGAATGATCCCCTGCCGGTGCGGTTTGTCCGCTGGCTTGTGGCATTTGTACAGGGCGACATGGGAACATCCTATAGTTATCAGATGTCCGTGACCCAGATGATCGGAGAAAAGATTCCCATTACACTGACCATGGGAATGATGGCATTTGGGATGATGGTGGGATTGTCTGTTGTACTGGGCATTTACACGGCCAAGCACAACGGAGGTGTCATAGACCGGGTGATCTGTGTCCTGAATCAGTTGTTGATGGCCGTTCCCCCATTTTTTTCCGGGATTTTGATTTCTTGGGGACTGGGCCTGATGCTTCATTTGTTTGTACCAGGCAGTTATGTGTCTTATACGAAAGACAGGGGCGGATTTTTCTATTATCTGCTCTTTCCGGCAGCCGCCATTGCGCTGCCGAAGTGCGCCATGGCAGCCAAGCTTCTTCGGTCCTCTCTCATAGAGGAACTGAAAAAAGATTATATCCGCACAGCCTTTAGCCGTGGCAATACGGTAAATGGGGTGCTGTATGCCCATGCGTTGAAAAATGCGCTGATGCCGGTGATTACCTTCTGGGGCATGGCACTGGCGGATATGTTAGCTGGCAGTATTATTGTGGAGCAGGTATTTGGCATTCCGGGCATGGGACGGATTTTGCTTACCAGTATCAGCCATCGGGATTATCCGGTGGTACAGGCGATCATTGTGCTGATTGCAGTCTGGGTGATCGTCATCAATACGCTGGTGGATTTGATTTATAAACTGGTAGACCCCAGAATTTCGTGAGGTGGCAGATGAAGAAGAAATACAATTACAATCTGATGACAGGCGGAATTCTGACAGTTACAATGTTGCTGCTGATTCTCATTAGTGTATTTTATGTGCCTTATGATCCGGACAAAATGGACAGTACAGCGAAACTGGCAAAGGCTTCCTTTCATCACATCATGGGCTGTGACCAGTTTGGACGGGATATATTCAGCCGTGTGATGAAAGGATGTGGCAATACTTTTTTTGTGGCAGCAGGCACTGTGTGGATGGGAACCGTGTTTGGCATCCTGATCGGTTCCTTTACCGGTTATTACGGTGGCATTCTGGATGAGGTGCTGATGCGGATCAATGATACTATTTTTGCCTTTCCCAGTATCCTGCTGGCGCTGGTGTTTGTCAGCCTCCTTGGGGGAGGTAAGTATCAGATCATTCTGGCACTTGGTATTGCCTTTATTCCCAGCTTTGCCAGAATCGTCCGCAGTGAGTTTATCCGCTGTCGGGAACTGGATTATGTGAAAAGTGCAAGGTTGTCCGGGGCAGGCAGTCTGCGGATCATGTTTGTCCATATTTTGCCCAATACACGGAATGTGCTGTTTTCTGCCATTTTGATCGGGTTTAACAATGCAGTGCTGGCAGAATCCGGCATGAGCTTTTTAGGCATCGGGGTACAGCCGCCGGAAGCCAGTCTGGGACGGATGATGTCGGAGGCACAGACCTATCTTTTGACCAGACCGTCTATGGCGCTGTTTCCGGGATTGATGATTTTGTGGATGGTATTGGGTTTTGCGCTGCTTGGAGAGGGGATCTCTGAACGGCAGGCAGGATAAGGAGGAAGATATGCTGCTGGAAGTGAAAAATTTACAGATTGCATTTCATGATCACAGCCTGCCGGAAACGGTGGTCCATGATTTTAACCTGACCATGGAGGCAGGGGAGATCGTAGGCATTGTAGGAGAGTCCGGTTCCGGCAAATCCATGTCTGCCATGGCCATTGCAGGTTTGCTGTCCAGACATGATATGACCAAGGAGGGCAAATGTCTCTTTCAGGGGGTGGATACGCTCCGGTGCAGCAGACAGGAACTGCGGAAATTACAGGGCAATGAAATGGGAATTATTTTTCAGGAACCTATGACTTCCTTAAATCCACTGAAGAAGATTGGCTGGCAGGTAGAGGAAAGTCTGCGGCTCCATACCGATCTGGGCAAAACGGAGCGGAAGGAACGGGCATTGCAGGCGCTTGCAGAAGCAGAACTGCCAAATCCGGAACGGGTTTATTCCCTCTATCCCCACAATTTGTCCGGTGGTATGAGACAAAGGGTAATGATCGCTGCTGCCATGATTGCCAGACCAAAGCTGCTCATTGCGGATGAACCTACTACTTCACTAGATGTGACCATACAGGCACAGATTGTAAAATTGCTGCAAAAATTCAGCAGAGAAAAAGGCATGGCGGTGCTGTTCATCTCCCATGATCTGAGTCTGGTGAGACAGCTGTGCGGCCGTGTACTGGTGATGCAGAAAGGATATGTGGTAGAACAGGGAGACATGGAAACGGTATTTGAACATCCGGTGCATCCCTATACACAGAAGTTATTGGCGGCGATCCCTAAGATACCGGGGCAAGGAGGCGTGTGATGCAGGAGAACGTGTTAGAAGTGCGCCATGTGAATGGATTTTACAAAGAGCAGTCCGTGCAAAATGGCATCCGCCGTCTGTTTGGCAGAGAAGGGCAGCGTGTGCAGGTACTCCATGACATTTCCTTTTTCATCGGAAAAGGGGAGGTGGTGGGACTGGTAGGGGAAAGCGGTTGTGGAAAAACCACCTTATCCAAGGCCATTTTAGGCTTTTTAAAAGACCGGGAAGGGGAAATCTGCCACCAGACCAAACATCCCCAGATGGTCTTTCAGGATCCATACAGTGCCTTAAATCCGGTAAAAAAGATTGGCTGGATCATGGAAGAACCATTGAAAAACTATACCAAATTAGACAGACAGGCACGCAGGGAAAAGGTACTGGAAATGCTGCAAAATGTAGGATTGGAAGCGGACATGGCAGACCGGTATCCCAGACAGCTGTCCGGCGGCCAGCGGCAGCGTGTGAACATTGGCACTGCCCTCATGTTAGAGCCGGGATTGCTGATTGCGGATGAGCCGGTTTCCGCATTGGATGTGACCATACAGGCACAGATCATGGAATTGTTTCAGGAATTACAGCAGAAACTGCAGTTGTCTGTTTTGTTTATTTCTCATGACCTGCGGGTGGTGTATCAGATGTGCGACCGGGTACTGATCATGAAAGAAGGCAGGATCGTGGAAGAAGGCACTGTGGAAGAAGTGTACCGGCATCCAAAGCATGAGTATACAAAATTGCTGTTGGCGTCTGCCGGCATATCTTAAAAAATTGACAACAAAAATTTGCATAAGAACCCTCTGTTTACAGATAATAGTATCAAAAGCAGGATTAGGATGCCGCTTTTAAGGGAAAACTATGATGTAAATGGAGGGTTTTTGATATGAAAGCAACCGGAATTGTAAGAAGAATAGATGATTTGGGACGTGTGGTGATCCCAAAGGAGATTCGCCGCACCATGCGCCTGCGGGAAGGCACCCCATTGGAAATCTTTACGGACAGAGAAGGAGAGATCATCTTCAAAAAGTACTCTCCTGTGGCGGAAATTGGCAGTTTTGCCAAGCAGTACGCAGAATCTCTGGCACAGACCGCAGGCTGTACCGTCTGTATTTCTGACAGAGACCAGATCGTAGCAGCGGCAGGAGGGCAGAAAAAGGAATTTTTAGGACAGCCCATCAGCAGACAGATGGAAGGCCTGATTCACAACAGAGAAAACGTACAGGTCTATTCCGGCAGTTTTGGCACCATTCCCCTGATTCAGGGAGAGGGACAAAACTATGAATCACAAATCGTCTACCCGGTCATTTGCGAGGGAGATGCCATCGGGGCGGTGGCAGTGGTTTCCAGAGAAAACCGCTCCAAATTTACAGATGTAGAGCAAAAATTGACCGCCTGTGCCGCCGCTTTTTTGGGAAAACAGATGGAATCTTAAAGGAAAAAAGAGTGCGTAGGCCATGCAGCATGGAAAAACAGCAAATTTGGCAAGATTTAAAGAAAAAACTTGCTTCCAATACTTGACAAACCTGTTATTTCCAATTATAACTATCTTTGACACTTAATTCGTGCAGTTAAAAAGTGAATGCGCATGGAGGTATGAAAATGAACAAGAAAGAGTTAGTTGCTGCAATTGCAGAGAGCACAGAAGTTTCCAAGAAGGACGTAGAGAAGGTACTGGAAAGTTTTGTTAACACTGTTGTAGAGGAAGTAAAGAATGACGGTAAGGTACAGTTGGTTGGCTTTGGTACTTTCGAAGCATCTGAGCGTGCAGAGAGAACCGGACGCAACCCGAGAACAGGTGAGACTGTGACCATCGCTGCAAGCAAGGTATTCAAGTTCAAGCCAGGTAAGGCTGTAAAGGATGTATTAAACGCATAAGAGGATGCATAATCATGAGGCTGGATAAATATCTGAAAGTTTCAAGACTGATCAAGAGAAGAACTGTGGCCAATGAAGCCTGTGATGCAGGCCGTGTGATGATCAATGGCAAAGTGGCCAAGGCTTCTGCAGAAGTAAAGCCGGGAGACTGCCTGACCATACAGTTTGGAACCAGAACAGTGACAGTAGAGATTGTCAGTGTAGAGGAGACGGTACGAAAAGAGGAAGCGAAGGAAATGTTCCGCTATGTATAGTCTCTTTTGATGACAGTATAGGATGTCAGATTGTTTTGGATTGTTCAGACACATAATGAAAAAGACCTTCTAATATACTGACTGTAGGAATGTATATTAGGAGGTCTTTTTATGTCAGGAGAATGGGAGAAGGGGAAAAGCAATGGACAGGCAGGTACGGTGAAGCATCACATCACATTGCAGCAAAGGGAATTGTGCATGGTTACTGGAGTGGTGGAGATGATTTCTTTTGATGAAAAAGCAGTGGTGGCAGATACCCGGATGGGCATGCTTTCTATTAAAGGGGAAAATCTCCATGTGAAACGGGTGTCGTTGGAAACAGAGGAGTTAGAAGTGGAAGGCACTGTACACCAGATGTCGTACCAGGGCGCAAACCAGCGTGGAAAAAAGGGAGAAAACTTTATGAAAAGGCTGGTACGTTGATGAGTGGGTGGATGATTGCGGAACTGCACCTTCTGGGCACAGCGGTGCTGGCAGGTATTTTGTTCAGAGCCTGTTACGATCTCTGGCTCATTGGCAGGGAGTTGTGGCATCCGGGAGAGCTAATTGCAGGTATAGGAGATGTGCTTTATTGGCTGGGCGGTTGTATGTTCACTTTTCGGATGTTGTATTATGCCAATGACGGGATTATCAGAGGATTTGTGCTGGTGGGGATGTTTGTGGGGATGTTGTTGTATCATTGTCTGGTATCTCCCATTGTGGTTCGAGTCATTTGTGGGCTGTGTCGGAAGATTGCGCACATATGGAACAAATATATAGTGGAAACATTCATTAAAATCATACGAAGAAAAAAGAAATTTTTGTCAAAAAATGTTGAAAAGAGAGAAGAAATGGGGTAATATAGTACCATATAGTGTTTGGATCGGACGACGATACAGAGTTTGAGTGGGGGGATATGCGGATGGCAAAGAAGAGACGCCGGAAAAGTACGGCAATACAGCAGGACAGAATGATCAGATATGTATCCGGAAAGAAGCCATTTGCAGTGGCACTTGTATTATTGGCAGTATTTGCAGTGTGTGTGGGAAGCCGGATTTCCTATGTGCAGGCCAGAGCCTCTGCCTATGTGGAACAGGAGAAGCAGCTGGAGCAGAATATTGCAGAAGAGCGGGCACGCAGCGAAGCATTGATTGAATATGAGGAATATATGAAGACACCAGAGTTCATTGAGGAGATTGCAGAGGAACGTTTGGGGTTGGTGCATGACGGTGACATCATTTTTAAGAGTGTGACTAGATAAGGTTTGCAAATCAGGTTGGAATATGGAGTTTGTGTGGGAATTTGCACAGGATTCTTACAGAAGAAGGGAAAGCTTGGACAGTTTTTGTCTAAGCTTTTTTTGATATACTGCCATAATTTGACAAAGTCCGTATTTGTTGTGTGATAAAATGGTCATGATTCAGAGTCATTTGAAGTGATATTTTGAATCATTGCATAGATATCAAACCAGGAGGCCTCATGTGAAAAAGAAACAGCGCATCAAGGAAAAGGAGCAATATCAAACCGAATACCAGTGCCTGGAGGAAGTGTACGGGAAACAGATTGACCAGGTGGTGCATTGTATAGAAGAGATGATGGAGATGTATCGGCAGAGCGGAGAGACAGCAGTGGCACTGGAAGCGGCAGATGAATGGAAATATAGATATTTGGAAAGCAGAGGAATCCTGGCAGAACAATACCAGTGTATTGCCGGTATTTTGCAGCAGATTCGCACCAGAATCTGTCACAGTCGGGACGTGACCAGACAGGCAGAAGCAGATTTGAGCAAAGTACTCAGATGCAATCGGCTGATTCTGGAAAAATGTATGCTGTTGGACGGAAAGAACAGACGCAAGGAGGCCATCCTGTATTTGCACAGTCAGGATGACATCTGCATTCCTGCATCTGCTATTGCAGGACTGATGAAAGAGGTGACGGATACAGAATGGATGGTGTCCGGGGACAGCAGAAGTATTGTCACCAAACAGACTTCTTTGGTTCATTTAGAAGAACAACCTCGATTTTTTTTAGAGCATGGACTGGCGCGGGCTGTGAAAAATGGGGAGTCCATTTCCGGAGACAGTTTCTCCTTTCAGGCACTGCCGGATGGCAAATGGATGCTGGCCTTGTGTGATGGATTGGGAGCAGGAGAGCGTGCCAATCGGGAAAGCAGACAGGCAGTGGAGCTGTTGGAACATTTATTGGAGGCTGGGTTTATTCCGGATACGGCACTGCGGATGCTGCACAACACGTTGCTCATGCAGGAGCAGGAATTGCGTCCGGTGACTATGGATCTGGCAGTGGTGGATTTACATACAGGAATTGGAGATTTTTATAAATCGGGGGCGGTGACCTCTTTTGTGAAACACGAAAAGGACACAGAGCTGTTACAGCCGGAGGCATTGCCCATGGGATATCTGCCTATGCTGCAACCGGCTCATCATGTGTGCAGACTGCAGGATGGAGACTATGTCATTATGATGACAGACGGCATGTTGGATGCGGTGGACAAGGAGGACAAAGAGCAGCATTGGATGGAACTGATTCGAAAAATGCATGCTGCAAATCCTAAGGATATGGCGAACAAGCTGCTGATTTATGCTATGGCAGCAGTAGACGGAGAACCCACGGATGACATGACAGTGTTGGTCAGTGGTGTCTGGAAAAAGTAGAAGGGATTGCAATTTGGAAACTGACATGTTATAGTGATACATGGTATTTGCTGAAAAACAGCAACGGTTCAGAGACCACTATACTGTGAAGCCATTGAACAGTTGCGAAAGATGGGAACAGGGGTTTGGCATGTTTGTACAGAAGGTAAAGGCTTATATGAAACGTTGGCAGATGTTACCGTCTGGCAGTCATGTACTGGCAGGGGTTTCCGGAGGGGCAGATTCCGTCTGCCTTCTTTTGGTACTGCAACGCCTACAGAAGGAATTGTCCATACAGGTCAGTGTTGTCCATGTCCATCATGGCATCCGGGGAAGTGAGGCAGATGCAGACCAGGCATATACAAAAGCCCTTTGTGAGAAACTGCAGGTTCCCTGTTATACCCTGCAGCGTGATGTGCCGGCATTGGCAAAGGAGTGGCATATGTCCACGGAAGAAGCTGCACGAAAAGTTCGATATGAGGCATTTGAAACCATACGAGCAGACATACAGGCAAGTCATATTGCGGTGGCGCATCATGCAGAGGACCAGGAGGAAACCATACTGATGCATTTGTTTCGGGGATGTGGATTGTCCGGGGCAGCAGGGATGCAGCCGGTAAATGGACCATTGATTCGCCCCCTCCTTGCAGTCAGCAGAGCAGAAATCGAAACCTATCTGACAGAAGAAGGGATTCGTTGGCGGACAGACAGCACCAATGCAGAAACGGTGTATACGAGAAATTTTGTACGCCATCAGCTGATGCCCCTGATTGCAGAGCGGTTTCCACAGGCAGGAGAACAGTTGCGCCAGTTTGCTTTGTTGTCAGGAGAGACAGATCGGTATTTGAAGGAGCAGGCAGAGCAGCTGTTGGAATGTTGGGGAGGGGTGAAAAAGCAGGCATTTGTGCAGACAGATACGCTGTTACAAGTTTATGTACTTCGGCTTGCCATGGAACAGGCAGGGATGCCGGGAAAGGATATAACAGCTGCCCATTATCGGATGTTGGCAGAACTGTGTGAAAAACCGGTGGGACATCGCATTTCTCTTCCGGGAAAGTATGAAGCGTATGTGGGATATGAATGCCTGGAATTTCGAAAGTCTTTAGTTGGAAGGAAGCAGGAAACCACAGCTGTAAAGTCCCCAAAGCCCCCGGAACTGGTCATGCAAGTACTATCTTATGAAAAAAATATGAAAATTCCCCAAAACACATATACGAAATGGTTTGATTATGATAAAATAACAGAGGAAGTGATCTTGCGCACCAGACAGACGGGAGATCGGTTTAGTCCTCTGCCACAGGGAAGCAAAAAGCTGAAAGACTATATGATTGATGCCAGGATTCCCAGAGAACAGCGGGATCAGCTGTGGCTGGTGGCATCGGGCAGTGAAATTTTGTGGATCATCGGATACCGAATCAGTGAGGCCTATAAAGTGACTGCTCAGACAAAACATATATTGGAGGTTGCAGTTAAAATAGAACCATCAGAAGAAGGCTGATAAAAGGCTGAGTGAATGGAGGAAAGTAAGATGTCAGATCAGATTCGTGTGCTGGTTTCAGAAGCACAGGTGGATGAGAGAGTCAGGGAATTAGGGAAACAGATCAGCGCAGATTATGAGGGGAAAACCCCTCATATTGTAACCATTTTAAAAGGAGGCGTATTTTTTTCCTGTGAGCTGGCAAAGCGTCTCACTGTTCCGGTCACGCTGGACTTTATGGCCGTGTCCAGTTATGAGGGTGGAACATCTTCCAGTGGTGTGGTGAAGATCGTAAAAGATCTGGATGAACCATTGGAAGGCAGAGATGTACTGATCGTAGAGGATATCATTGATTCCGGCAATACGTTGAGTCATCTGCTGAAAATTTTACAGGAACGTCATCCCGCAAGCATCCGCATCTGTACTTTGCTTGATAAACCAGAACGCAGAGTGAAAAAGAAGGTCCGGGTAGACTACTGTGGCTTTGTCATTCCGAATGAATTTGTAGTGGGATACGGCTTGGATTATGATCAGAAATACCGCAATCTGCCCTATATCGGTGTGGTAGAGCCTGGACGGCAGGATGCAGAAGCAGATAAGACACAGCAAAGAAAGTAAAGGAGGCTATTTTGAAGACAAATCGCAGAGGAATGGGTTTTTGGCTCCTGATTTTGGGTGCCTGCCTGATTTTTTCCTACTTATGGAGTTTGAAAAGTCTGGGGATGGATAATATCACCTATAACCAGTACCAGGAGGAAGTAGAAAGCGGAGCGGTACAGTCCGTTCGAATTGAACAGAATAAGGAGATTCCTACCGGTGTGCTGTGTTTGCAGATAGGTGACAAAGAAGAAGAGATTTACGTGGCAGATGTGAATGCGGAGATGGAGTATCTGATGGAACATGGTGTGACAGTCAGTTTCTCAGATGTACAGCGTGACAGCATTATGCTGACAGTGGTATTTCCGATCTTACTTGTATTTTTGATCTGTATGGTCGTATTTTTTGTGATGAATGTCCGAATGGGGCAGGCCGGTGGTGGTGGCAACGCCATGATGAATTTTGGTAAAAGTCGTGCCCAGATGATGAGAGACGGAGACAATCCGGTGACTTTTGACAAGGTAGCCGGGTTGGCAGAGGAAAAGGAAGCATTGGCAGAGGTGGTGGATTTCCTGCGAAATCCCAAAAAGTATACGGATTTGGGTGCGCGGATTCCAAAGGGCATGATTTTGGTAGGTCCTCCTGGAACCGGCAAGACGTTGCTTGCAAAGGCAGTGGCAGGAGAAGCCGGGGTGCCGTTTTTCAGTATTTCCGGTTCTGATTTCGTGGAAATGTTTGTAGGTGTGGGTGCATCTCGTGTCCGTGACCTGTTTGAACAAGCCAAGAAAAATGCGCCATGCATTGTGTTTAATGATGAGATTGATGCAGTGGCACGACAAAGAGGAACCGGTATGGGCGGTGGACATGATGAGCGGGAGCAGACACTGAATCAACTGTTGGTAGAGATGGATGGATTTGGGGTAAACGAAGGCATCATTGTGATGGCAGCCACCAACCGTGTGGATATCTTAGATCCGGCCATTCTTCGTCCGGGACGTTTTGACCGAAAGATTGCAGTCGGCCGTCCGGATGTACGGGGGAGACAGGAAATCTTACAGGTACATGCTAAGAATAAACCTTTGGGAGATGATGTCAATCTGGAACGTGTGGCACAGACCACAGCGGGATTTACCGGTGCGGATTTGGAAAATCTGTTAAATGAAGCTGCTATTTTGGTGGCAAAAAATGGAGGTCATTTCCTGACACAGGAAAGCATCGATAAGGCATTTATCAAAGTGGGTATCGGAGAGGAGAAACACTCCCGTGTGATTTCCGATAAGGAAAAACGGATTACTGCATATCATGAGACCGGTCATGCCATTTTGTTCCATGTACTGCCAGATGTGGGACCGGTGCATACAGTTTCCATCATTCCCACTGGTGTGGGGGCTGCTGGTTATACGATGCCGCTTCCGGAAAAGGATGAGATGTTCCATACAAAGGGATGGATGTTACAGGATATCATCGTCAGTCTGGGAGGTCGTGTGGCAGAAGAACTGATTTTCCACGATGTGACCACAGGTGCATCTCAGGACATCAAGCAGGCCACCAATCTGGCCAGAGCCATGGTGACCAAATACGGGATGTCGGATCGTCTGGGAATGATTCATTATGGATCAGATGATGAAGAAGTATTCATTGGCCGTGATTTGGCACATACACGCAGCTATAGTGAAAAAGTGGCTGCTGCAATCGATGAGGAGGTTAAAGAAATCGTAGATAAGTGTTATGCCAGAGCAAAGGAATTGATTCTGGCAAATGAACAGGTACTGCATGCTTGTGCACAATTGCTTCTGGAGAAGGAAAAGATTACCGGTGCGGAATTTGAAGCGCTGTTTCCCGAACAGATGCCAGAGGTGTTTGAATTTTAAGTGATTTACAATGGACGGTGGCAGAAGAGATTCTGTCGCCGTTCTTTGTCTGGAAGCAGACCATGGAAAATGACATAGAAAGCGAATCACTGTGAGGGTATGGGGCAGTCAAGAAACTGTTTGTGTCATGAGAGGAAACCAGGAAAGTTTCGAAAATAAAATGAAAAATCCATAAAAATAGCGAAAAAATTACATTTACTGTACATGAGAATTATAGTATAATAAATAATAATGATTTAGCTATTATGATCTGCGGGGGTTTTGCACAGCGAAATTCCGGGTTCTTTCGTTGATATGGAGGATTGGGATGAGAATACAGTACAGTTTAGATCGAAATGCATTGTTTAGTGACGAATCCGCAAATTACCGCGTGCCGGAAGAGCCGGAAGCTGGTGATCGGGTGAAAATCCGCTTTCGTGCCGGATATGAAAATGTAGATAGTATATATTTGATGTATCAAACGGTAGAGCATAAGATGAAGAAAGTCTGTTCTACCGGTGTGTTTGATTATTATGAAGCAGAAGTACAACTGGGCGAAGAGCCATTGACCTATTATTTTGAAGTGGTAAAAGATAGAGAACATACGTATTATGATAAGACTGGTTGTACCAGTGTGCCCAAGGAGCAGTATCACTTTAAAGTGACTCCGGGGTTTCATACACCTGCCTGGGCCAAAGGAGCAGTCATTTATCAGATTTATGTAGATCGCTTTTTTAACGGAGACCCTGCCAATGATCCCTTGAGTCATGAATATTCTTATGTAGGTGGTCACAGTTTACAGGTGACAGATTGGAACAAATATCCGGATACACTGGATGTGAGATGTTTTTATGGTGGAGATTTGCAGGGGGTATGGCAGAAGCTGGATTATCTGCAGAGTTTAGGAGTAGATGTGATTTACTTCAATCCATTGTTTGTATCCCCTTCCAATCATAAATATGACATTCAGGATTATGATTATATCGACCCGCATTTTGCGGTTATCCAGAAAGATGAAGGGGAGTTGCTGCCGGATGACAGCATTGACAATAGCCTTGCCACCCGTTACATCAGTCGTGTCACTTCTAAGGAAAATCTGGAAGCCAGCAATGCTTTTTTTGCAGAGCTGATGGAGGAGATTCATAAACGCGGCATGCGGGTGATTTTGGATGGTGTGTTCAATCATTGCGGTTCTTTTAACAAATGGATGGACAGGGAACGGATTTATGAAGGGGCGGAAGGCTATGAAGCCGGTGCCTATGAATCTAAGGACAGTCAGTATCGTGACTTCTTTGATTTTTGGGGAAATGACTGGCCGTACAATGGACAATATGAAGGCTGGTGGGGGCATGATACCTTGCCGAAGTTGAATTTTGAGGGATCTCAAACTTTATATGAGTATGTGATGCGCATTGGGGCAAAATGGGTTTCGGCGCCGTATCATGTGGATGGATGGCGTTTGGATGTGGCAGCTGATTTGGGACATAGCGAAGCATTTAATCATAAATTCTGGCATGATTTTCGAAAATCTGTCAAGACAGCCAATCCGGAAAGTATCATTTTGGCAGAACATTATGGAGATCCTTCTGCATGGATACAAGGTGACCAATGGGATACGGTCATGAATTATGACGCATTTATGGAGCCGGTCACCTGGTTTTTGACAGGGCTGGAAAAGCACAGTGATGAATTTAATGGAAATCTGTATGGTAATGGGGAATGGTTTTTCAATGCCATGATTTATAACATGAGTAAATTTCAACGCCCTTCCCTGGATGTGGCCATGAATGAATTATCCAATCATGATCATTCCCGATTTCTGACCAGAACCAATCATACAGTGGGGCGTACTAATACATTGGGAGCGGAAGCTGCTGATCAGAATGTCAATAAGGGCATTATGAAGGAAGCAGTCGTCATCCAAATGACATGGCCGGGAGCACCAACCATTTATTATGGAGATGAGGCGGGTCTGGCAGGATGGACCGATCCGGATAACCGTCGTACCTTCCCATGGGGCAGAGAAGACTGGGATCTGGTGGAGTTTCACCGTTATATGATTCGTATCCATAAGGAGTTTTCCTGTTTCATTTCCGGTTCTGTCAAACCGCTTTTGTGGGGATCCCACATCATTGCCTATGGACGTTTTGATGGCAGGAGCAAGGCGGTGATTGCCATAAACAATCGTGCAGAGGAACAGCACATGGAGATTCCGGTATGGGAGGCAGAGGTACCATTTGATTGTCGGATGCTGCGGGTCATGGAAAGCAACCGGGACAGTTACAATGTAGGGCGTACCCAGGTGGAAGTCCATGGAGGTGTGCTTCGTTATATGGTAAAGGGATATTCAGCCGTGGTTTTTGTATATGAATGTGAAAATTTCCAGGAAATTTAAAAAAATTGCAAAAAGGACTTGCTTTTTTGGAGTAAATGAGGTAAGATTGTCTTTGTCAGTGCTTGCATGAGTGCTGACGAACGTGGGTGGTTTCCCGAGTGGCCAAAGGGGACAGACTGTAAATCTGCTGCAACATGCTTCGGTGGTTCGAATCCACCACCACCCACTCGATACGAAAGTATCGAATTGATATTGTATATCGGATAGATGTGCGATATTAATGACGGAATCAGATATGTGGATTCTGCCCAGATATCTCAGTTGGTAGAGCAGAGTACTTAAAATCATCGTGTCGCTGGTTCGATTCCGGCTCTGGGCATTTTGCGGGTGTAGTTCAATGGTAGAACACCAGCCTTCCAAGCTGGATACGTGGGTTCGATTCCCATCACCCGCTTCTCACAAATTTTGAAAATAAAATTTGTGAAAAAGTTGTTGACAAATAGATGTAGATGTGATAAGATTTATATCGTTGAGATCAACAAGCAATTGAATATGCGCGAGTGGCTCAGTTGGTGGAGCACGACCTTGCCAAGGTCGGGGCCGCGGGTTCGAGTCCCGTCTCGCGCTCTTGAAACTCCTTGTATATGCAAGGAGTTTTTTGTGTAACAGGACTTTCCTATTAGGTAACAGAAAAAATCTGTCACCAAAAGGTAAGATCAGCAGAGCACATGCATTTGCCTTTTCTGCGTTGCTTGCTTTACTTTTCTAGAGATTTCTCTTATAATAAAGTATATGGGAACTATTCAGCACGGCTGTTTCCTTTTGGAATCGGGTGATGAGAATATGAGCCGCAGCATTTGCGGCTGGTCTTACTGAAGGAGGGTGTCATGACAGATCATACGTCAGACAAGAACCTGGAATCAGAGGAAAAGTCATTTATCAAAGAGAAAATGGCAGCACCGACGAGGGGAAAGGCATTTTATGCAAAGATCGTTTTGGCAGTCATCGGAGGATTGCTTTTATTTGGCATTGCCACGGGGACTTCATTTGCGCTGATGATGCATCATCTGGGAAAAGAAGTGTCAGAAACACAGTCGGAAATCGACATTCCATTTGAACGGGATACGATACCGGAGACAGTAGAAGCTTCTATAGAAACAGAAGATTCGACGGAGGCAGAAGTGCCGGAAATCCAGAATGAGGCAGATGCAGACGAGAAGAGGGAAGCGCTCCTGGGTATGTTGAGAGAATTAAATGGGGACAGTATGCTGTCAGAACTGGTCAATGACTCTTTGTATACTGCATATGAAAATGCGGCTTGTTCTCTTGTGACAGTACGAAACAGTGCAGGGGATGCGGAAGCGTTTTATGCAGAATCAGATACGGTAGAAACATTTGGTGTCATTGTGGCCATGTCAGATTATGAAGCAGTGGTATTGTTCCCAAGTGAGCCGTTGAACCTGGAGGCGCCTTTTCAGGTGCAGATTCAGGAATATGGAGTTGAAGCGGTATTGAAGCAGGTGGATTCTCTTACAGGCATTGCGGCATTGACGGTGAACTTGCGACAGCTTCCGGATGGCATACGGGGTGGTCTGTCGGCCATTGGACTGGGAAATTCTTATAATGTGAAACTGGGAGACAGGATTCTTCTGGCGGGCAGTCCGTTGGGGATGACTGGTTCTGCCATTGCCGGCAATGTAACTTATGTGAAAAAGGAAGTACACATTTCAGATACAGTGATACGGTTGATTTATACAGACATACCGACTGCCTATGAGGTGGGCGGCATCTTGTTGAATGCCAAAGGAGAACTGGTGGGCTGGTTGACATCCCGCTATAGCGACAGTACTTTGAGCCGCTGGACGGCGGCAGTGGGCATTTCTGAATTAAAATCTGTGATGGAAGATTTGATCCTGGGGCAGGACACCGCATCGTTAGGCGTAGTAGTCAGAAGCATTGCATCGTCATTGGCAGAATCTCTGGAATTGCCAGAGGGGTTGTATGTGACCGATGTAGACAGCCAGAGTCCGGCTTATGAGGCAGGGATCCAGAAGGGGGATGTGATTACAGCCATAGAGGATGTGGAAATGCGTTCTGTGCGCAGTTTGCAGAATTTTCTGGAAGATGCGGAGCCGGGAGCAGAGGTGACGGTGAAGGTCATGCGCCTGGGAAGAGATGCTTATAAAGAAGTCAGTTTTGTTGTAGAATTGGGTAGCAGATAAGAAAAAGAAACTGTGAAGAAATTGAACCATTACAGGAAAATAGTAGGAAGTGTCAAGTTGTGTCGTGGCACAGTTTGACGCTTTGAAATGGAGGAGTCAGATGTATATCAGTGAATTGCGTGAAGGACAACGTGTGAGTCAGGTTTTTTTGTGTAAAAACAAAACAGTGGCCACAACCAAGGCAGGCAAGACTTATTATTCCCTACAATTACAGGATAAGACGGGCCTGTTAGATGGAAAAGTGTGGGATTTGAACAATGGCATTGAACATTTTGAAGCAATGGAGTTTATTCAGGTAGATGGAGAAGTGACGGTATTTGCTTCGGCATTGCAGTTGAACATCCGCCGCATCCGAAGGGCCAGAGAGAATGAATATGTGGTAGGAGATTATTTTCCGGTATCCAGTAAAAATATTGATGCCATGTACCAGGAACTGATGCAGTATGGGGATAAGATCAAGAATGAGAAGATGAGACAGCTGGTACAAAGCTTTTTTGTAGAGGATGCAGATTTCATCAAGCGTTTTAAAAACCATTCCGCAGCCAAAAGTGTACACCACGGTTTCATCGGCGGATTGCTGGAGCATACTCTTGCAGTAACCAAGTTGTGTTATTTTTATTGCGGCATGTATCCCACTTTGAATCGTGATCTGCTTTTAGCAGCTGCCATGTTTCATGACATTGGCAAGCTGGAGGAGTTGTCTCCATTCCCATCCAATGATTATACAGACGAAGGACAGTTGCTGGGACACATTGTGATTGGATGTGAGATGGTGGGAGCACGGATCCGCACCATTCCAGGATTTCCCGAGAAAACGGCCGCAGAACTGCGCCACTGTATTCTGGCACATCATGGAGAGTTTGAGTACGGTTCTCCTAAGAAGCCGGCGTTAATGGAAGCCCTGGCCTTGAATTTTGCAGACAATACCGATGCCAAGCTGGAAGTGATGATCGAGGCACTCAGCGGCAATGTAAATGGAGAGTGGATGGGCTTTAACCGTTTCCTGGATAGCAATATTCGCAAGAGTACAGAGCTGGAGTAAAGGGACAGATGATTGTGAAATGGTGACAATGAACATTGTTTATGAATTTTTATCCCAAAAACATGCTAGAAACGCTGCTGCTTTTTAGAGAACAGCAGCGTTTTTTGAAAGGATTTTTATGCAGAAGAATGAAATCGTGACGGTGACAATAGAGGATCTGAGTCAGAATGGAGAGGGTATCGGTAAAGCAGATGGCTACACACTGTTTATCAAAGGGGCTGTCATTGGCGATCAGGTGCGTGCCAGAATCATCAAGGCAAAAAAGACCTATGGATATGCCCGCATAGAGGAATTACTGGAGCCTTCCCGTCATCGTGTTACACCTGCCTGTTCCATTGCGGGTCCCTGTGGCGGCTGTCAGTTACAAAATATGAGTTATGAAGCGCAGCTGGCATTTAAACAGAAGAAAGTAGAGGATAGCTTTACCAGATTGGGACACTTTACAGAGGTGCCCATACTGCCCATTCGGGGGATGAAGGATCCTTTTCGTTATCGCAATAAAGCCCAGATTCCGGTGTCACGGGATAAGAATGGGCGGCTGATTGCCGGATTTTATGCGGGACGGACTCACTCTGTGATTCCACAGGAGGATTGTCTGCTTGGTGTGCCGGAAAATGCAGCCATTACCAGAATGGTGCTGGCACATATGGAACAGTACCATATCCCGCCTTATGAGGAAGAAACGGGCACCGGTCTGCTGCGCCACATTCTGATTCGAAAAGGATTTGCCACAGGGGAACTGATGGTGTGCCTGATTATCAATGGGGATCGTTTTCCAAAGATGGAGGAACTGACCAGACAGCTGTTGACCATACCTGGTATGACAGATATTTCCCTGAATCTCAACAAAGAGCGCAACAATGTGATTTTGGGGCATACCATTTGCCAGATTTACGGACAAGGGTATATTACAGATTATATTGGCAATGTGGCGTATCATATTTCACCCTTGTCTTTTTATCAGGTGAATCCTATCCAGACAGAGGTGTTGTACAGTACAGCGTTAGACTATGCCGGTCTGACTGGACAGGAAACGGTATGGGACCTGTACTGCGGCATCGGCACCATTTCCCTGTTTCTGGCACAAAAAGCAAAGCAGGTGTATGGGGTGGAGATCGTAGAAGCGGCTATTCAGGATGCCAGGGACAACGCAGAACTGAATCAACTGCACAATGCAGAATTCTTTGTGGGAAAGGCAGAGGAAGTATTGCCCCGGAAATACCAGGAGGAACACATTCAGGCGGATGTGATCGTGGTAGATCCGCCCAGAAAAGGTTGTGAGAGAGCAGTATTGGATACGATGATTCAGATGGCGCCAAAGCGTATTGTGTACGTCAGTTGTGATCCGGCAACCCTTGCAAGAGATGTGAGAGTGCTGGTGGATGCAGGGTACCAGTTGGAGAAAGTAAAGCCGGTAGATATGTTTGGAGGTACTTATCACGTAGAGACTGTGTGCCTCTTGAGCAACCGAAAATGCAAACCGGATTCCTATGTGAAGTGGAAGCTGGATATGGAAGATTACTATAGAATCAAAGACACAGAGGCGAATAAAGAAAGGTCCCGCCTTGGCGTTTGATAGATTTCAGAGATGTTAAAATGACATTTCAAGAGATGTCGAAACGACACTTCAAGAGATGTTAAAATGACATTTCAAGACATGTCAAAACGACACGCTAATAATACTGATATTAATAAGACTGATATAGTAATACTTATCTATCTTATCGGCACATGCCGCAGTCGGCACTATTGCGGTTATAAAAGAATATGATCTGATAAGAAAGAAAAAGGAAATCCAGAACGGACGGATGCCGATTCAGATTACAATGCTGTTCGTGGATACGGACGCTACGACACTAGTTGAAATGCCGTGGGGGTTCATGGTGGCGCAGGATAGATTTCGTTTGGGTTTTGCAAGGAGTTAAAAAATACGGCTGATGGAGATTTATGGTCTCTGTCAGCCGCTTTTTTGTGTCACGGTAAAAATAAACCACCTGCTTTGCAGGTGGAGGGAAGATCTTTAGATCGAAGAAAACTCCTGTGTTAGTATAAATGTGGGTCTGCAAACCACAAAAATAAAAACACAGGAGGTGCCCAAATGAGCACAGATAATAGTTTAGCCCATACGAAATGGGAATGCAAGTATCACGTAGTTTTTGCACCAAAATACAGAAGGCAGGTAATCTACAAACAAATCAAAGCGGATGTAGGACAGATTCTAGGAACATTATGTAGAAGAAAAGGCATAGAAATAATTGAAGCGGAAGCGTGCCCGGATCATGTACATATGCTTATCAGGATACCACCGAAATACTCTGTATCAGAAGTAATGGGATATTTGAAGGGGAAAAGTTCGCTCATGATATTTGAGAAACATGCCAATCTGAAGTATAAATATGGAAACCGGCATTTCTGGTGTCGTGGATACTATGTAGACACAGTGGGGAAGAATACAGCTGCGATCAAACAGTATATTCAGAATCAGCTGAAAGAGGATTTGGAATATGACCAAATGTCGTTAGTGGAGTATATCGACCCGTTTACGGGCGAGCCGGTGAAGAAAAACAAGAAGTAAGCCACTTGGAGTGGCCGTAGGAAGTCAAAGCAAACCAGCAAGCCCCTTATGGGGCTGCGCCGGAGTAAGGAAGCACTGAATGTGTCCCTTTAGGGACAGCTGTGTAAGTGGTGCAGTAGGCAGACCGTCAGTGCGCCTTCCGGGCGCAAGCAGGTAATAGTCCCTTATAGGGACTGAGCAGGCTACCGGCTAAGCCGGTAGTCCTGACTAGTTCAAGTTTTGCTTGTATTCCATTCCCCAAGTCTCCATAGACTTGATGATGGGGCGCATGGATTCGCCGAGTTCGGAAAGAGCATATTCTACACGGGGCGGTACTTCGGGAAATACTGTGCGTGTGATGATGCCGTCTTCTTCCATTGAGCGGAGACTGTCAGTCAGAACCTTCTGACTGATACCCTCAAGATTCTTTTTGAGTTCATTGAAACGCCAAGGTCTTACAAGTAGGTTCCTCATAATGAGTAGTTTCCATTTGCTGCCGATCAGGGATACTGTGGTTGCTACCGGGCAATCAGGGAGTTCTTCTTTTTTCTTCATAGGGGATACCTCCTATAATATTTGTTTTTAGGTGCTACATTCAAATACGATGTAACAATCAAATTATAGTGTAACAATCGGCTTGTGTCAATGATAATTTGAGAGTCAAAAAAATTTCTGTTCAGTTAGGTGCCGTGAAGCTAGTAAATACGCAAAAGTTACAAAAAGGTAACCAGGGTTACAAAAAGGTGCGTACTTGTAGGCTTTTCAGGCATCCGTATAATGAGAATCACAGACAGGCAATGGTGCCTGCTGAAACAAAACTCATAAGGAGGTACAGACAAATGGCATTATCAAACATCGCTGGATGGAACGAGAACACAGCAGGAAGCGCGTGTGGTGCTTCTGACAAGCCGGCAGCATGCGGTGCATCTGAGAAGCCCGCAGCTTGTGGTGCTGGGGACAAGCCTGCAGAAGCTCCTGCAGCTTGTGGCGCAGCTGACAAGCCGGAAGAGAAGCCTGCAGCCTGCGGTAGTGCTTGCGGCGCCGGTGACAAATAAGAACGAACGCTTGTAAGCATAGATCTTGTTTGGCCAGACAAAAGATCCTCCGGCTGTCAAAGGTCGGAGGATTATTTCAGAGAGATATCAGCATAAAGCTGTTTAAGATAATCAGGAATTGGAGCGTAGGATCATGAAACCTTATTTTTCTTTTCAATGGCATATAACGGATGAGTGTGATCAGAGATGTAAGCACTGTTACATTTTCTCGGCGGGAGATCACACCTGCCTGCTTTCCATGAATTGGGAACAGATGGAGAACACATTCTATAATTGCCTTGATTTCTGCGAAGTATATGGAAGAACACCATATTTCTATATCACAGGTGGAGATCCGATCCTGCATCCTGATTTCTGGAGATTATTAGAACTTATGCATGAGCACGATATCAAGTTTACGATCCTGGGGAATCCGTTCCACCTAAATGACCAGATATGCCGTGAACTGAAGTGGTATGGTTGTGAAAAATACCAGTTGTCACTTGATGGACTCCGGGAGACACATGACTGGTTCCGGAAGCCCGGTTCTTTTGATTGTACATTGGAAAAAATCGGATGTATCAATCGTGCGGGTATCCGCAGTGTTATCATGACAACGGTATCCAAGACGAACCGCATGGAGGTGCCGGGAATTATTGATGAAGTGGTAAAGGCCGGGGTAAATGTATTTGCCTTCTCCAGATATGTACCGAGCGGAGGAGATCTGGATGCCAGCATGACCGCACAGGAATACAGAGAGCTTCTGGCTATCTGTGACAAGAAGTTCAAAGAATATGAAACGGAAGGTTGTGAGACTTATTTTAACAAGAAGGATCACCTCTGGACGTTGTATGAATATGAGACGGGAGAGTTTAAGATCCCGGAGAATGCTGGGAAGGGAATGATTTATGGCGGATGCAACTGCGGCAACTGCCATTTGACGATATTACCGTCAGGTGATGTATATGCCTGCCGGAGAGTAACGGAAAGCAAGGTGGGAAATGTATTTGAAGACCGGCTTGCTGATCTGTGGGTTACAAGCGTGGAGACGTACCGTGATTACGAGAAATTCAGTAAGTGCTCCAAGTGTAAGCTGCTTGCATGGTGCAGGGGATGTCCTGCGGTAGCAAGAGGTACGTATGGAGATTTCTATGCGAATGATCCGCAGTGCTGGGCGGATGAAAATGGCGAACTGTTTCAGGGGGTAGATGGCTGATGGAAAAGATGATGAAAGCGGTTGTACTTGATAAGCCGACAAAGGGTGAGGAAGTTGTACTTTCAGAAATCGCTATACCGGAGGCAAGGCCGGGATGGGTGCTTGTGAAGGTAAAAGCATTCGGCATGAATCATTCGGAAGCCATCCTTAGAGAGTTTGAGATTGAGAACGATTATATACAGAAGCCAATCATACCGGGAATAGAGTGTGTCGGTGAGATAGAGGATCCTTCTGACAGCGGATGGGAAAAGGGACAAAAGGTTGCGGCTCTTATGGGCGGTATGGGCCGGAGTTTTAATGGCAGTTATGCGGAATACGCCCTGCTTCCAATCCATCATGTATTTCCTATCGAGTCGGCTCTGACATGGGAGCAGATGGCTGCAATTCCGGAGACCTATTTCACGGCGTGGGGTTCCCTGTTTCAATGTCTCCGGCTTACGAAAGAGGATAAACTTCTGGTGCGTGGAGCCACCTGTGCTCTTGGATATGTGGCTGTGCAGCTTGCGAAGGCTCTGGGGTGTACTGTAGTCGGAACCACGCACAGAGAATCCAAAATAGAGCTTCTTAAGTATGCGGGCTGTGATGAATGCATTCTGGATGACGGAAGTCTGCGGGGCAAAGTATCAGGCGTGACAAAGGCTCTGGAACTGATCGGAATCAAGACGGTCAAGGATACCATGATGAGCGTGGAGCAGGGCGGCATCGTCTGCAATACCGGTGTTCTTGGGAAGGTTTATGAATGGAATCACTTTGACCCCATCAAGGATATTCCGAACGGTGTGTGTCTGACAGGGTTTTACAGCAATTATCCGACAACAAAGATGATGCAGGATATCTTCAGCTTTATGGATGATCATCAGCTGAAGCCGCTGATCGGCGCGACCTATGATTTTGAAAATATCCGTGAGGCGTGTATTGCTCTCGATGAAGGAAAAGTAAATGGAAAGATCGTTGTGAAGGTTGGTGATTGATCGTGGGAGCAGAGACGAAAACCCATTTTGTGGTGGATAGATCAAAATGTGTTAAGTGCGGAAAGTGCATCAATACCTGCTCCGGCATGGTGATCGAGTTCGGGGAAGACGGATATCCATACATGAAGGAGTTTGAGCGTTTTGGCTGGAGAGGATGCTGGAGATGCCAGCATTGCCTGGCTGTATGTCCGCAGGGTGCAATCTCTATCTTCGGGAAGAAGCCGGAAGATTCCCTTCCGATGCCGCCCAAAGAAATGGGTGAATATATGGAGCAGCTTGTGACAAGCCGCCGTTCCTGCAGACGCTTCCTTGATAAAAATGTGGATCCGGATACCATTACTCGTATTCTGTCTGCAATGGCGGCAGCTCCTACCGGAGGAAATGCACAGGGTGTGGAATATACAGTCATTGATGACAAGGACAGGGTGCATGAGATATGGCAGGAAGCCTATTCTGTAATGGATGCCAAGGCGAAGAAGCATATCTATACGCACAGCTTCAGCGATTTTTATTACAGCAAGATGAAACAGTCAGAGAAGACCGTGCGAAAGGATGACCTGCTGTTTTGCGGAGCGCCGCATCTGTTTATCGCTCATGAGAAATGTGTCGGTAAATGGGCGGAGGACAGCAAAACGAACTGTCATCTTGCCGCCGCTTACTTTGAACTTCTCTGTAATGCCCATGGGCTCGGAACGACGATCATGAGTTACTCCGCCGAGGTGCTGAATGAACTGGCACCAGAAGCAAGAGCCATGTTGAACATACCGAAGGATCACTATACAGGACTGATTATCGGCTTCGGCTATCCGGAAATCGAGTATGCAAGAGGTGTACAGAAGGATCGTTCAGCAAAAACACACCGCTGGACACAGGAGCACAAATGAGCGAGCTGATGTGGGCGTGTGCCATACTTCCAGAAAAGGAAGAGACGGCGATCAAAAGTATTTGTAAGCGGCTGAACAAGGGGGGCGGCCTGCCGGAAACGGTATTCCGGTTCCCTCTGCACATCTCTCTGAAAAAGAGCTGGTATTGTGACAGATTTGAAGCAGCGCAGACAGATGTTGCCGATTATTTGAAGCACTGCGGAAGCTTTGATATTGAGATTAGAAACCCGATTATGCACAAGAATATGATCTGGCTTCCTGTGGGCGTTACAGGGGAACTGCAAGAGATCCATAAAGGACTTGATCTGCTTCTTGAACGTAAATATGGTGTGCCACGCGCCACATTTGATGCAAGTTTCCAGCCTCATATCAGCCTGTTCACGAAAGGTGATCACGGGGATATGGCTGCGATGCATGAGCTGCTTGTAAAAGAGACTATGCCGCAAACAGCGCGGATATGGAATATCGTGATTGGCGGCGCTGTCCATCGGGATACCTACTATATGATCTGAGAGGACTATTTATGAAATACAGAAGAAACGGCGATCAGCTATTGATCCGTATAGACAAGGGTGAGGAAATCCTTGATACCATTCTCAAGATTTGCACAGTCGAAAAGATATACGGAGCGGTTTTCTCCGGTATCGGGGCTTGCAGCAAGGCTGTGGTATCTTCCTATATTCCGGAGATGAACGATTTTACGAATCACGAGGCAGACGGCTTGCTGGAACTGATAGCATTAAGCGGCAATATCTCACGGGAGGATAATGCGCCCTTTGAGCACACGCATGCGCTGTTCTCGTATTTGGAAGACGGCGAGCAGAAAGTGCTGGCCGGGCATCTGAAACATGCGCTTGTCAGTTATACGGCTGAAATCCTCCTGACCGTGACGGACACGATTGAAAAAACATTTGATCCGACTGTTGGAATCACTGTGTGGGATCTATGAATATTGGAAACACTCAAACCGGAGATGACACTGTGAGAAGACTTAGTCGGAATAAGGCTGAGCTGCTGACACGTTATATCGAAAGAAGGGGGCAGTGACACATGGACTTCATGGACATTTCAAAGAAACGGGTAACCGTGCGGAAGTTTGCGCCGAAACCCGTTGAGGAAGATAAGATAAATAGAATACTGGAGGCAGGCCGTTGGTCACCTACTGCCGTGAATAAACAGCCACAGCGAATCCTGGTGCTGAATACGCCGGAAAGCCTTGCAAAGGTCAGAGAATTCTGTTCCTTTGGCTATGATCAGAAGTATGTAGATCTGGCAAAAGAATGTGATGACAAAGAGCAGGGGAAGGTCAATTTTTACTATGGAGCCCCATTGGTCCTCTTTGTTGCCTATGATAGGACGGAATGCTGGACACATCCGCAGAGCGGAAAATCCAGCGGAGCTACTGATGCGACAATCGTTGCCACACACATGATGCTGGAGGCGGCAAGTCTTGATCTTGGGAGTGTATGGATTTCTTATTTTGATGAGGATAAGGCAAGGAAACTATTAAAACTCCCGGAGGACTGGCAAAGTGTATGTATGCTGTATATAGGATATCCGGCAGAAGATTTCGTTCCTAATACGCACCTTGGAGGGCATCGAAAACCGTTGTCCGAGACTTGCTTTTATAATGCTGTTCTGGAAGAAGGGTCGGAAAAATGAAACAGGAAGAAAGAAGGTTATATCTGATACGGGAGCTTTTGCATGAGCAGCCACGATACAGAAATATAGAAATCTCCAAGGATCATGCCAAGCAGAAAAAGCTGCTGCGTTCACTTATGAATATACGTATGGCTGCTCCCATTAGCGATGCTTTTCTGCAGACCCAGGATGAATATCTGCAGGAAACTATAAAGGAAAAAGGGATTACAGATATAAAGGATTTAAAACCTGCTGAAGAAGGAATCTATCTCTGGCAGGGGGATATTACAACACTTAAATGCGATGCCATCGTAAATGCTGCAAACAGCGGAATGACAGGCTGCTATCAGCCCTGTCATAACTGCATTGATAATTGTATCCATACATATGCCGGAGTCCAACTCAGAAATGCCTGTGCAGAGATAATGGAGAAACAGGGACATGAGGAACCGACAGGACAGGCAAAGATCACGCAGGCCTTCAATCTGCCGTGTAAATATGTATTGCATACCGTCGGACCGATCGTACAGGGGCAACTCACAAAGGAGCATGAAGAACTGCTGGCATCATGCTACAGGTCATGCCTGGAACTTGCTGATGAGAATGATGTAAAGAACATTGCATTTTGCTGTATATCGACGGGAGTATTCATGTTCCCGAATGAACGTGCGGCAGAGATTGCGGTGCAAACCGTGCGGGATTACCGCAAGGAAAAGAATAGTGGAATCGAGGTGGTATTCAATGTTTGGAAGGATGTCGATTACGAAATCTACCGGGAATTACTCGGATGAGATAAAGAGATTAAAGAAAGCTATAGAAGAAGCGGATGCTATTGTGATCGGAGCAGGAGCCGGGCTTTCGACTTCCGCGGGATTTGTTTATAACGGCGAGCGGTTTGAGAAGCATTTCTCGGATTTTGGAAAGAAGTACGGTTTTAAGGATATGTACTCCGGTGGCTTCTATCCCTATGAAACTCCGGAAGAGATGTGGGCATACTGGTCGAAGTTCATCTTCGTCAACAGATATATGGATGCACCGAAGCAAGTGTATGAGAATCTGCTTTCCTTGGTAAAGGATAAGGATCATTTCGTTATCACCACGAATGTGGACCACTGCTTCCAGAAGGCAGGCTTTGAGAAGAAGCGTCTCTTTTATACCCAGGGCGATTACGGCCTGTTCCAGTGCAGTGAGCCTTGCTGCGATGAAACATATGAAAATGAGCAGATGGTAAGGGATATGGTGAAGCAGCAGAAGGACATGAAGATCCCGACGGAGTTAATCCCGAAATGTCCTCATTGCGGAAAGCCTCTGACCATGAATCTTCGTTCCGACGATAAGTTTGTAGAAGATGAAGGCTGGCATCAGGCGGCAGAAAGATATGAGAATTTCCTGAGAACAAGGAAAGGAAAGATCCTGTTCCTGGAACTGGGGGTTGGATATAACACACCGGTGATCATTAAATATCCTTTCTGGCAGATGACAGCAAAGAATCCGGAGGCAACATATGCCTGTGTGAACTATGGTGAAGCTGTGTGTCCTGAAGATATCAGGAAGCAGTCCATCTGTATTGACGGTGACATCGGGCAGGTAATTGAAGAATTACGATAAACAATGAAGGAGGAAATTAATGTTCAAGATAGTTGCAAGCCTGACAATTAAGGCGGACAAAATGGATGAATTCAAGAAAACCGCTGAGGAACTTGTAAGAAAATCAAGTGCGGAAGAAGGAAATATCTTTTACCTGAATCCGTGAAGTTCACGATTTATTATCACCAACCCGTCAAATTCGAGTTGGTGGTATAGATGTGACCACATGGGGTTGGGAAATCGTCCCAAAACGTGGTCAGCAGATTACAATAAGCTACTAAAAATAGGTAC
>JAFTGN010000081.1 GCA_017457865.1 Lachnospiraceae bacterium
AATCAAATCTCCTTAAAAAATATTTGAATACCCGAGGGTAATTCAGTCAAAATTAAGAATTATTCCTGAATAAAAGAGTCTTCTTTATCAGAAGAAGGCATGCATTTGGGACAGGTGCCATAAAAATGTACCGAATGTCCGTCGATACTGCCGGAGAATCGATGTGCTGCCAATACATTCAGGTCAGAAAGCACCGGCATAGGAAAATCTGTCAGACTTCCACATTTCTTACAATAAAAATGATAGTGAGGACTGGCGTCCCCATCGTAATGATCAGCACTGTCCCCAATGGAGATGCGCTGGATAGTACCGGCTTCTTCCAGAAGTTTCAAATTCCGATAAACCGTACCGGGGCTTAAATTCGGTAGTTCATCCTTCACTCCCTGAAAAATCATATCCGCAGTGGGGTGATCTTTTCGCTGTTGTAAAAAAGTCAGGATGGCTTCTCGCTGTCTGCTTCGCTTTTGCATAGAAATCCCTCCGGTTCAGACGTGATCAGAGAGCAGACGGAAAGTGGTCTGTCTACTCTAACTATGATCAGCCATAAATAAGAATAATTCTTATTTTAGTATAATAAAGAATCTACCTTCTGTCAAGCAAATTGTCGTAAAATTTGTCATTCAGACAGAAAAAATAAGAAAAGAATTCTGCAAACGCAGAATTTACGCAACCAGCGGGGTTGCGTAAGTAACTTTTTCTCCTCTGCGAAGGTTTTGCGAAGCAAAATCCTGAGTTTTGCAGGCAAAAATCCCATCGACAGAGTCGATTTGGAATGGATTTTTGCCCGTAACTGTGAGGGTACTGAACAGTTACGTGAACTTTTTGTGAAAAGTAGTGCAAAAATCCAAAAGTGTGGTATACTTACCATGCGGTCATTGCCGTCTGTGCCATTTTCATATAGTCATTTGATCAAGAGTGGATGGCAGGAAGTACCGATGTCAGTCAGGCAACGGAGAACAGGAGAGGAATAGTAAGGTGACAAGAAATCAAAAAATAGAACTGACCAACCGCATCAATGCATATGCAGAGGAACATTTGCAGGACATTGATCCGGATCATACCCCCATTTCCGTTCAGTTGGAGCGGATCAAACCGGTTATGGAAGAGATTGCTTCTGAGACAGGCAAGAGTGTAGAAGAAATTTTTATCATTTACATGGATATCAACTCTGAGTTGAAGGCAGAGCAGGAGAAGGAATACCAGAATCGTATGGCGGAGTTGAATTTATGAGGCTGGTCATTCAAAGAGTCAATCATGCCAGTGTGAAAGTAGATGGGGTAGAAGTAGGAGCCATTGGAACAGGATATCTGGTTTTTTTAGGAGTGGCTGATTCGGATACAAAGGAGATGGCAGAGCGGTATGCCAGAAAGCTGTCTACTCTTCGGATTTTTCCGGATGCGGCAGGAAAGATCAACCGTTCCATTCAGGATGTGCAGGGGCAGATACTGGTGGTATCCCAGTTTACGTTGTACGCAGACTGTAAGAAAGGAAACCGCCCCAGCTTTGTGAAGGCAGGTGCGCCTGAGAAGGCAGAGGCATTGTATGAGTATTTCATCGAATGCTGCAAGGCGTTGGTGCCTGGCGGAGTGGAAAGCGGCAGTTTTGGGGCAGATATGAAAGTATCTCTGGAAAATGATGGTCCATTTACTGTTCTATGGGACAGTGCAGAATGGTGAAACAGACAGACGAATCAAGTAACTGCTTGTAAGAAGTGGTTTTTGAGATAAAGTGAAAGCAGCTTGCTGCATCAAGAAATGTTTAAAGAAGGAGCTTATAATGAAAAAAAGAAGTATTTTATTGGGATGTGTAACCATGCTGACCGTTGCATCTGTGATGGGTGCCGGTTGTGGCAACAAAGACAAGAGCAATGAAACCACTGGTACCGGTGAAACTGAGACTGCGGCTGTAACAGAGAGCCAGGAAAGCACAGATGGAGGGGAACAGGGCACAGAAGGTACCGGTTCTACAGAGGAAGAAAGTGTAGCCGAGACTGTAGAAGAGCCGGATTTCAGTGCAGGTCTGACAGAGGATGGGCTGTTTGAAGATTATACGGCATCTGATTATGTCACATTGGGAACCTACAAAGGAATCAAGGTACCTGCAGAAGAAGTAACGGTATCAGATGAGGATTTTGAAGACTATCTGGACAACTTACTGGCAGACTATATAGTGACAGTGGACGTAACAGACAGAGCAGTAAAGTCTGGTGATACCGTCAACATTGATTATGTAGGCTCTCTGGATGGAGTAGAGTTTGACGGCGGTGCAGCAGAAGGGTATAATCTGGAGATTGGTTCCGGTACCTTTATTCCCGGATTTGAAGATCAGATCATTGGACATGAGGTTGGGGAAGAATTCGACATTACAGTGACTTTCCCGGACAGCTATCCAAACAATACAGACTTAGAGGGCAAGGATACGGTATTCCACATTACATTAAATGGGATTACGGAGGATGTGATACCAGAGGTAGATGATGCATTTGTAGAGGAAAATTTCCCGGAATATGATTCCGCAGATGCATTTTTAGAGGGAACACGTGCGGAGCGTGACCGTGATCTGTTAAAGACTTATGTATGGAATCAGGTATTAGAAGACAGTACAGTGAATGAGATTCCAGAAGCATTGATCGATAATTATGTAGAACAGCAGATCAAGATGTATAAGTATATGGCATCTTCTTATGGAATGAGTTATGAAGATTTCCTGTCTTATTACGGTACCACAGAAGAAGAGTTTGAAGAGTCTGAGCGTGAATATGCCAATACTGACCTGACCAGAATGCTGATCGCACAGGCAATCTGTGAGAAAGAGGGCATCAAGGCAGAAGAGGGAGATGCAGAAGAAATTTTCGGATATGATGCGGATGCCATGGAAGAGATTTATGAGTATTATGGCAAGGGTTATGTGAGCCAGGTACTGCTGATGGAAAAGGTGGCAGATTTTGTGGCAGATGAGAGTGTAGTCGAGTAATCAAATCAGACTGTGCAATGGAAGCAGATTGGATTTTGCTTTGAGGCATCGTCTGTGATTTGTATGAGGATCACACATGGATATAGAAAAACGCCTGTGGAACACACACATGAGAAGATGTGAGTGAATTCACAGGCGTTTTTTATCGCTGAAAAATTTGCATTCGGTAGAAAGACCGTAAGGCATTTACATTATGCCTGTGCAACCGCCTCTTTGATCATATCTGCCATATAGTCGATCATTTCATCAGTCATGCCCGGATAAACGCCGATCCAGAAAGTATCACGCATGATCCGGTCTGTGACTTCCAGAGAACTTGCCACACGGTAGCCTTCCTGTTTTTTGCGCATTTCATCAAAGCAAGGGTGTTTTAACAGATTGCCGGCAAACAGCATACGGGTCTGAACGCCATGAGATTCCAGGTATTGTACCACTGCGTTTCGATCCACTCCTTCCTTACAGGTGATCAAAAAGCCAAACCAGCTTGGATCAGAACCGGGGCATGCTTCCGGCAGGATCAGCTGTTCCTGCAAGGGTAGCAGTGCTTCTTTCAACCGGGCAAAATTGTGCTTGCGTTTTTCCACAAAGGAAGGGAACTTCCGCAGCTGGGCACAGCCTACCGCTGCCTGCATATCGGTGGCTTTCAGATTATAACCAAAGGAGGAGTAGACATACTTATGGTCATATCCTGCCGGCAGTTCCCCATATTGTTTGTCAAACCGGTGTCCGCACAGATTGTCTCTGCCGGATGGACAGATGCAGTCGCGGCCCCAGTCACGGAGGGAGCGGACGATCCGGTGCAGCAGCGGATTGCTGGTGTAAACTGCACCTCCTTCTCCCATGGTCATGTGGTGAGGCGGGTAGAAACTGGAAGTGCCGATGTCACCGATGGTGCCGGTGAGACGGCGTGTGCCATTGTAAGTATAAGCAGAGCCCAGTGCGTCGCAATTGTCCTCAATGAGCCATAATTGATGGGCATCACAGAAATCTTTCACTGCCTGTAAATCAAATGGATTGCCCAGTGTATGGGCCAGCATGATTGCCTTTGTCTTTGGGGAAAGAGCCTGCTCTAACAGTGTGGTGTCAATGTTATATTGTGGGATTGCCATATCCACGAATACCGGTACTGCACCGTACTGGATC
This sequence comes from Lachnospiraceae bacterium, assembly GCA_017457865.1. Lineage (GTDB taxonomy): Bacteria > Bacillota > Clostridia > Lachnospirales > Lachnospiraceae > UBA2942. The sequence goes on from JAFTGN010000081.1 coordinate 4,117, forward strand.
ATGGGTGCCACAGTCGTCGGGAAACCGGCTGCCACGGTAATCACTTCATCTCCACGACGGATTTGACGATCCCCTAACTGGGGGGAAGTCAGTGCCATAAAAGCCAGTAAGTTGGCAGAGGAACCGGAGTTCACCAGAGAACAGTAAGGAACGCCCAGATAATCGGCAAACCCTTTTTCAAATTCATCGGTGTATCTGCCGGATGTGAGCCAGAATTCCAATGCGCTGTCTACCAGCTGTACCATTTCTTCACTGTCATACACACGGGATGCATAAGGGATGCGATCCCCTCTGGTGTAAGCGGATTTCTTGTTTTTGTGGAACTGTTCATAATATTCCCGTACCAACTCAAAAATCTCTTCTCTTGCCTGTGATTCATTTTTATTTTCGAACATCAGAAACCTCCATTGCAATTGATGATATTGATTCGGAACCATGATTGAGAGAATGGCAAACTGCTCTTCTCCCGGGATTGGTTCTGTCTGGTCTATCATCTCATAAAATCATAAGTTTGTCCAGTGTGAGAAGGATTCCATTGTGAGAAAATATAGTGCAGCGATGCAGAAGTCAGTCTTTTGCCAGTACTGGACAGTTACAATCTGGTTTATCACAGTACCGGAACCGGATGCCACAGTGTCATACTGTCAGGGGTCACGTGACAGTTCATGGCCAAAACCAGCACGCCTGCATCTGCTGCTTCTTGCAGTGCCTGGGCAAATTCCGGGTGCATCTGGCGGTTTGGGGTAAACAACCGTGCCTGCTCCATCTGAAGCACGAACAGCACGCCTGCCCGGTAGCCTTCTTTTGTGACGGCAATCAGTTCCCGAAGATGCTTCACCCCACGTTCCGTAGGGGCATCGGGAAAAAGCAGGACACCGTCTTCTTCCAGTGTGACCCCTTTTACCTCCAGAAACATCCGGCAGGTATCGCTTTCTAAATAAAAGTCAAATCGGGAATTGCCATATTTTGTTTCCGGGCGCAGGGTATGCAGGCAGCTGCCAAGCTGTCCGTCATGATTCTGTGGCAATGCGAACAATCCCCCTTCCTGCAACCATTCTCCTACCGCTGCATTGGGCGCCTGAGAATCCATATTGATGAGCAGATCCCCCTTATATACGGCAATCAGATCGTACTTGGTTTTTCGGGCAGGATTGGAAGCCTGCGCTAAAATGACTTTGCTGCCCGGAAGCAGTAGCTCCCGGCACCGTCCGGTGTTTTTCACATGGCATACTTGTTCCACACCGTCAATGTCCACCAACGCAATGAAGCGGTTGGGGCGTGAGCGGAAGGTACCGGTGACAATAGATGGATACTGCATGGAATTGTCCTCTCTTTTAAATATTTTGGGAAGGCAATTGATAACAAGTGGCCTTTCCTTTTCCTTGTTGGGTTAATAAGCCCTTTTGCGTCATTTGTTTGAGCAATCGTCCGGCAGTGGATTGGGAGATTCCCAGTTCTTTTTCGATCTCACTTCGGGAAGCAGAATGATGCTTCTCTATAAAATGAAGAATGGCTGTTTCTTCAGGAAGGAGTGTGGTGCCTTCTGAAATAACAGAATCTGCCACAGGGGTGTCTGCATTTAAGTTAGGAAGAATGATTTTAAAAGCATTGTTTGTGGTGATGATTTCCGGTTTTTTACCGCTGTTGGAATAGGCATTCATAATTTTTTGAATTCCTGTTCCATATGCTTCGATTAGTTCCAGTCGATAAAAAATGTTGGCAAGTTTGGGATTACGGCAAACAGAGATGCCAAGCATCACATCTGCCAGTGAGAGTCCGGACATCAAACCACCAATCGAAATAAACTCAATGCGGTCACTATAGATACTGATGATCGTGCTTGCGGCAAAAGAGTAATCACGATGTATGATTGAATTAAGTAGTGATTCGCGTATGGCAACATCCGGGTAATCCCTGGTATCAATTCTTCGCAACTTGTGAAAATCGGAATGTATCTGATTATGAAAATCAATGAATTCATAAGCATCGTTGAGCTGTTTGAAAAGACAACCGGAAAATTCCCGACGATCTTTAAAAATGCTTTGATCCGTTCCCTGAAAAAGTGCAGCTTTAATGGAGTGGGCACATTGGTCTGACAGAAGAAGCCCAAGATTGGTGTAAACACCATCATGATTCAGAAGCCCCAGTGTTTGTTTTTGTGGTGTACCAAAAGAGAGATTTCGTTCTGTAAATTCCTGTTCTGTGACATGAAAAGTCAGATCTTGATTTAAAGAACGGAGTTCTTCAAAAACATCCCCATCGGTTTCTTTGATCATGTGACGAATGGCAGTATCTGTAGAAGGAACAGAGGAGGTGCCTTGTCGAACATAGACACCTTCCGGGCGCAGCCCTTTTTTGGCAAGATAATAGGGGCGATTGGTACCTCGTTGTATATCGACTAATACTATTTGCTTTTCATCTACCTCTATGGTATTGTAATGAAGGAACATGGTGACATCTGGTTTAATGGTATCCCGTACCATGTTGCTAATCTGTAGCATAATCTGATCAGGGTTGTCTATGCCAATCACATCTCCTTCGTCATTTACTCCAATATATAGTTTTCCCCCCTCACAGTTGGCAAATGCAATAATTTCTTTTTTGATATCATCTACAACGATTGATTTTAATTCAACGGTTTCACTTTCTGTAAAATGCAATGGATTGTCCTCCTAAATGGAATGATATAAGAATATTTGTAACTATTCAGGAGCCACTATTCTGCGAAGGTTTTGCGAAGCAAAATCCTGAGTTTTGCAGGCAAAAATCCCATCGACAGAGTCGATTTGGAATGGATTTTTGCCCGTAACTGTGAGGGTACTGAACAGTTA
>JAFTGN010000082.1 GCA_017457865.1 Lachnospiraceae bacterium
ATCAGATGCACGGCCGGGTAGCCAAGCCTGGAAGGGATAAACGCTGAAGGCATCTAAGCGTGAAGCCCCCCTCAAGATGAGATATCCCATTCGAAAGAAGTAAGACCCCGTGAAGACTACGAGGTAGATAGGGCGGAGGTGGAAGCGCAGCAATGTGTGCAGCTGACCGTTACTAATCGGTCGAGGGCTGGACCAGAGGGTCCGGTTTGAGAAGGGTAAAAAGATCGGATGAAACAGAGATGAAAGAAGATATTGACTGTATGCAGTTTTGAAGGTACATCATCAAATATGCGCTTCTAGCTCAGTTGGTAGAGCACCTGACTCTTAATCAGGGTGTCCAGGGTTCGAGCCCCTGGAGGCGCACTGGGAGCTTCGTGAGAAGTTCCTTTTTTTGTGTAACAGAAATTTCCTATTATGTTACAGAAACTTCTGTCACCAAAAAAGTGCTACGGACAAAGTTACTACCGCAATTGTATGCAACACAAGAAATGCATCTGATCTGTATCGTGTTCGCTTTTTATACTTAAGGAATCTAATCAAACTACCGTAGAAAAATGCAAAAATAAACATTTTTACTTAATTTATGAAGAAAATATAAAAAGTACTTGATTTTTTGAGAAAAAGTGCATATACTATACTGTGTAATAAGCAAGCGCTTCTAGCTCAGTTGGTAGAGCACCTGACTCTTAATCAGGGTGTCCAGGGTTCGAGCCCCTGGAGGCGCACTAAGGTACCGGTTTTGGGGACGCATGAGCCTCGGGGCTGGTGCTTTTTTTGTAAGCAGAGAAATGACAAGGGGGAAGGCAATGCAGACAGAAGATGCAAAGGGCCAAAAGAACATACTAGACTCAAGAGCATTGAGCACCATTATCGGAAAGTTGAAGGATGGTACTTTTCATGAAATTATAGATGACTGGAAATGGATTTTTTCCTATAGTAAGCGTTATAAGTGGGCAATTGCATATTATATCCTGTTGGGAATCATCAGCAGCTGTACCGGATTGATTTCTACAGAGGTCAGTAAGAACCTGATTGATATTGTAACCGGTTATCAGGTCAATAAACTTTCTTTGATGATTGCCCTGATGGTAGGTAGTACGGTGTTTGGATTGGTTTGTAATAGTTTGGTTTCCAGAGTATCCGCTAAAATTGGAATCTACATTAACAATGACATTCAGGCAGATATTTTTGATAGGATCATCGATTCCGAGTGGCTGGAATTGAGTAAATATAGAAATGGTGATTTGATGAATCGGTTTAACAGTGATGTGAATACGGTATCTTCCAATGCCATCAGCTGGTTGCCTTCACTCATCATCAATACGTTTAATTTTCTGGGTACATTTTTTCTGATGATGTATCATGACGTAGTGATGGCATTGATTGCATTGGGCAGTGCGCCATTTCTGTTGTTTTCTTCTCGAATTCTGGTAAAGCGGATGCGGGAATGCAATAAAAAAATGAAAGAGGTTAATAGCAAGTTGATGACCTTTGAGGTCGAAACATTTTACAATATAGATAGCATTAAAAGTTTTGGCATAGAAAAGCGCAGCAGTAAGATGTTACGCTGGTGGCAGTCAAAGTATAAAGATGTGAGCCTGGATTACAATATGTTCAGTATCAAAACCAATGTGGCATTGTCTGCAATTGGTTCGCTGGTACAGTTTGTGGCATTTGGTTACTGTCTGTGGCGCTTATGGGGGCATATGATTACTTATGGAGAAATGACACAGTTTTTGCAGTTACGGGGCAATCTGTCTAATACTTTTTCTGCCATGGTTGCATTGGTTCCAAGTGCACTCACAAGTTCTGTGTCTGCGCACCGTATTAAGGAAATCGTAGATCTTTCAAAGGAAAAACATATCGTGGAAGAAAGCGATGCCATTGGACGGAAAAGCGACCAGGGATACAGTGTGGAAATGACCGGCGTAAATTTTGCCTATGTGAAAGATAGACAGGTCATCGTCAACTCTGATTTTATTGCCAAGCCAAATGAAATTGTGGCATTGGTAGGCCCTTCAGGAGAGGGCAAGACAACCATGATTCGTTTGATTCTGGGGTTGATTCATCCGGATGAAGGACAGGCTGTGTTAAAGGATGCAGAAGGACAGTCAGTAGAGATGAATGCAGATCTGCGGCAGTATTTTGCATATGTGCCCCAGGGCAATACCATTTTATCCGGTACCATTGCGGAAAATATGCGTATGGTCAGAGAGGATGCTACAGATGAGCAGATCATTGAGGCACTCAAGATTGCATGTGCATGGGATTTTGTAGAGAAGCTGCCGGAGGGAATCAACAGTTCTGTGGGAGAGCGGGGCAGAGGGCTTTCTGAGGGACAGGCCCAGCGTGTAGCAATTGCCAGGGCCATTTTGCGGGATGCGCCGGTATTGCTACTAGATGAAGCGACCAGTGCCTTGGATGTGACAACAGAGCGTGCAGTGTTGCGGAATATCATCAAGCAGCGTCCCAATAAGACATGTATTGTGACTACACACCGTCCAAGCGTACTGAATATGTGTCAGCGGGTGTATCGTGTCATTGATAAACAGGTGACAGAACTTTCGGAGGAAGAAAGCAGTCAGATGGTGATGGATTTTTAAAATGATTCTGTTTTCTGGAATTTCCATTTATTTCCATAGAAAATGCACAGGGCAAATTTGACATTCCGACAAGTTCATGGTATAGTGAAAAATGCAAGGTGGATAAATAAAAGAGAGTGAAAAGAATTTCGAAATATAGATATTGGGGCAGAAAGACTGTTGAGTGAACAATGATAGAAAACAGGTAACTGCGAGCGGGATAAACAGTTACAAAAACAGAAAATAAAACTGGAGGGTACATATGTATTATAAAAAAATTGTGGCAGTAATGTTAGCGGGGTGTTTATTATATAGCGGATGTGGCAAGAATGAAAGTGAGGAATTAGAAACGGTAGAAAGAATCGTTTCTACTGAGGCACCTTCCGAAGAAAGTACAGAAGGTACCATAGAATCAGAAAGTACAGAAGAGAAGTCTGCATCTGAAACGGAAACAGAAGATTCTTCAAAAGAGGGAACAGAAGAAGCCTCCACTGCTGAATCCAAGCAAAAAGAGACAAAGGATGTAAAAGAAACAAAGAGCACAGACGAAATCAAAAAGTCCAATGAGAAAGGTGCGTATTTAGAAGAGCTGTTTCAGTTCCATGTGACCATTGGAAAGACAGAATATACCCTTCCAGAAGAATTCCAGAAATTTGAAGAGATGGAATGGAATTACGACGGCAGCAAGGATATTACATTGAATCCCAGTGAATACATTGCAGATGAAGCAATTTACAAGAATAAATATCTGTTATATGTGTCTTTTGCAAACTTGGGATATGACATTTTGCCAATTTCTGCGTGTAGTGTGACATCCATTACATTTGACCAGATTGCATTCAAAGATGTTAATCCGACAATTGTACTGGCAGGCGATATTGCATACGGAAAAGCATCCTATCAGGATATCATCCAGGCATATGGAGATCCGACCACAGAAGAAGAGACAGACAATGAGACAGTACTGACTTATGGGGAAGATGATTTCTGTAAAGTGGTGCTGACAGTCAATAAGCAGAGAGACAGATTGGCAGAGATTACACTTGTGAATTTCAATCAGGAAGAGGCAGAGCCTGAGATCAGTACAGGGACATTGGATATTGTAAAAAATTATAAGGCACCAAAGGAACTGGGCAATGACATTCAGGCATCTATCATAAAATACGATGGTGTACTGTATCAGCTTCCGGCACCAATCAGCGTATTTTTGGAAAATGGCTGGGAGTGTGCAGAAGATGCTTATGATGCAGTAGCAGGGCGTGGCAGAGCAGACATATACCTGGAAAAAGGAAACTATCGGGTCAAAGTAGAAGTCACCAATTATACCGATGAAGTTCAGTATCTGGAGAACTGTTTTGTGACCTGGGTAGAATCTGAAAATACTAAGAAAGAGTTGGATGTAAAGCTGGTACTGCCAGGTGACATTACCACTGGAATGAAAGAAGAAGATATGGTAAAGGCACTTGGAAAGGTAACTTATAAAAAGGATACCGATTCCAATAAAGAGAAGATATTCTATGATCTGACATACGGTTCCGGTAAGATGAGATTGACGGTATCAAAGGAAACCAAAGAGTTGATTCGAATCGCTCTTTATAACCGACCGACAGAAATCAAGTAAAGAAACAGAAAAAATGTAAAAGAGTCAGAGCACCGATGTGATACAGGCACATCGGTGCTTTTTAGCAGTATGTGGCAAAAGCGGGGATATTTTGTTTGTCACTGCAAAAGATCGGATATATGGAATACGTTTACGTTGAAAAAGTTCTTGCGCAGTGGAAGAAATTTCCTTATAATAAGCTTATCGGTTGACATATGGGAAAATGTCAAGAAGGAGATTTGGGATACCATGAAAAGAAAAAACGCGGCTGTTGCCGTCTTGATGATGACACTGTCAATGGGGATATTGTCTGGTTGTCAGGGAACACTGCCACCAGATGGTTATAATTGTAAGACCGGGGCCACTTGGAACACCACTGGCTCTTATACCACATCTTCCGGAACAACCTATAGTAGCACAGGGAATTATCGTACCAGTTTAGATACAGGAGAAGGGCTGGGAAGTAACTGGTCCACTACCAGTGGCAGTACAGGGAGTGGCACCACTGGCTTGGATACTTCTATTAACTGGACGACTACACCGGGTGGCAATGGCACCACCATTGATTCTGTGACAGGCATCGCGTCTGCCGCAGGTGAGACCGATGGAGGACAGAGCGGTTCAGCAGACAGCTATATGCTGACAGAGAGCAATGTGCGGTATTACAGCGAAGAAGAGTTGGCAGATCTGACACTGTGGGAATTGAAAGTGGCACGGAATGAGATTTATGCCAGACATGGGGTGATTTTTGAAGAAAGCGCCATTCAGGAGCATTTCAATACCCGCAGCTGGTATCATGGAGCTGCATCGATTAATGTTTTTGACGATTCGGTGTTTAATGAGTATGAGAGAGCCAATATTCAGACGATCCAGAAGGTAGAAGCCGTCAAGTCTGCTCCTGGTGTTTATAAGTAAATCGTATATAGTTTGGAACCGTCTGTGTGAGACAGACGGTTCTTTTACGTAATAGGAAATTCTTGTTAAGAAACAAAAGATTCTATTACCAAAAAGTGCTGCGCACAGGATGTGACCTGGTGCAAAGAGAAAAAGTTTTGCTTCCAATTCCTATGAGAATGGTGTATATTATATCCGAATGGAAGCCCAGGAACGCAACGGAGCCGAAAACCGTTGCGAACAGGAAAGGATAGAAGGAAAATGACGGAACAGATGAATGTCACATCGATAGAGTTGAAACAGTGGGAGAAGGGAACGTATCAGCTGGTGGACATCCGGGATGAGATGTCTTATGCGTATGGACATTTGCCAGAAGCAGTACATATTCCGGCAGAAGAATTGGAGACAAGTACGCTCTTGAACCGGACAGGGAAAGTGGTGCTGTACTGTAAAAAGGGACAGGCCAGTGCAGAAGCAGTGGAACAGTTGCGGGAGCAGGGCATAGAGGCCTATCAGCTGACTGGCGGATATATGCAGTGGCTCATGGACAGTGTGGCAGAGGAACAGGCATCCCCTCAGGCAGATACCCTGTACAAGGATATTGAGCAGAGTATTACGAAGAAATTTAAGAAAGCAATCTGGTGTAAGTTTACCAAGGCGATCAATGAATACCAGCTGGTGCAGGAAGGGGATAAGATTGCCGTGTGCATTTCCGGTGGCAAGGATTCTATGCTCATGGCAAAGCTGTTTCAGGAGTTGAAGAAGCACAACAAGTTTCCTTTTGAAGTACAGTTTCTGGTAATGGACCCGGGCTACAGTCCGGCAAACAGACAGATGATCGAGGCCAATGCCAAAAAGCTGCATATCCCCATTACCGTGTTTGAGTCGGATATTTTTGAATCGGTATTTCATGTGGACAAGTCTCCTTGTTACCTGTGTGCCCGGATGCGCCGTGGATATCTGTACAGCAAGGCAAAAGAACTGGGTTGTAATAAGATTGCATTGGGGCATCACTATGATGATGTAATCGAGACCATCTTGATGGGTATGTTATATGGTGCCCAGGTACAGACCATGATGCCCAAGCTGCACAGCACCAATTTTGAGGGCATGGAACTGATTCGCCCTATGTACCTGATTCGGGAGGATGACATTAAGGCATGGAGAGATTATAATGGATTGCAGTTTATCCAGTGTGCATGTAAATTTACGGAAACCTGTACCACCTGCCATACCGATGGGACGACCAGTTCCAAGCGTCTGGAAATCAAGCATTTGATTCAGGAACTGAAAAAGACCAACCGGTATGTGGAAGGCAATATATTCAAGAGTGTGGAAAATGTGAATCTTGCCACGGTCATTGCCTATAAACAGGACGGTGTGGTGCATCATTTCCTGGATACCTACGATGGAGAATGCGGTGAGGAAAGCAGATGAAACAGGAATGCAGGAAAATTGCGTTTGTGAAATCTCTGCCCATTTTGTGCAGTTATGTGTTTGTCAGTATGGCTTATGGGATTATGATGGAAGAAGCCGGATTTCCCTGGTATGATTCGTTGTTTACCAGTCTGACCATTTATACCGGTGCGTTTCAGTTTGTGCTGGTGACATTCTTAAGCAGCGGTGCCTCTCTTCTGACCATTGTGCTGACCGCACTGTTGATGAACAGCAGACAGACTTTCTACAGCCTGACTTTCGCAGAGGAATTTCGGCAGATGGGAGGTAAACTGCCTTATATGATACAGACCATGACCGATGAGACCTATGCAGTGAACTGTACCCTGATGGGGACAGATGGAATTGCAGAGGCAGAAAGATGCCTGCCAAGTTACAGTATCTGGGTGGTATTCTGCCAGTGACCATTATGGCAGTGCTGGTGGTGTATTGTCTGAAAGATGTGGCAGACGGTATCACGGGCATCGGTGGAAAAGAACTGATCGGGGCAGCTGTGGTGGCAGCCAGTTACAAATGGAAACACAATACACTACTTAGTATCGTGGCAGGAACGGCGGTGTATATGATGCTGGTGGCACTTTAAAAAATTTATCTTGCAAAAAAGAAAATAAAGTGTTATCATAGGGAAGGACAAAGGCGTTCAGAGAAAATTCTCTGAACGTCTCTTTTTTTGCCCGAAAACGGGCGGGAAAGGAACAACAATAAGAGAAAGCGGCAAACTGCTTCGGAATGGAGGAATTTTATGAACACGGGGGATACTGCATTTATCATTCTGTGCGCAGCATTTGTATTTTTCATGACGCCGGGACTGGCGTTTTTCTACGGAGGACTGGTCAGACGGAAAAATGTTTTGAATACGATGATGTCTTCTTTTTTTATTATGGGATTGTCGTCTGCTATGTGGATGTTGTTTGGATATTCGCTCAGCTTTAGCGGAAACGGTACCATCATTGGAAACTTGAAACAGATCGGATTGTGTGCCATCGGACAGGGAGATTTGTCCGGCACCATTCCCACTCTGGTGTTTGTGGCATTTCAGATGATGTTTGCCATTATCACCCCTGCATTGATTACAGGTTCAGTGGCAGGAAGAATGAAATTTAAGGCACTGTTTCTTTTTATTGCGTTGTGGTTGATCGTGGTGTATTATCCGTTGGCACATATGGTATGGGGAGAAGGGGGCCTTCTTGGAGAGGTGCTTCACTCCGTTGATTTTGCAGGTGGAAACGTGGTACATATCAGTTCCGGTGTCAGTGGTCTGATGCTTTCTCTCATGCTTGGTGCAAGACGAGGCTACAAAAAGCAGACTTACAGAACACATAACATTCCATTTGTACTGCTTGGTGCTTCTATTTTGTGGTTTGGCTGGTTTGGATTCAATGCAGGTTCCGCTCTTGCAGCAAACGGACTGGCAGCCCATGCTTTTATGACCACCAATACATCTGCGGCATTTGCCATGCTGTCCTGGATGCTCATTGATGTGATCAAAGAAGGAAAGCCAACGGTGGTAGGTGCCTGCACTGGAGGTGTGCTTGGTCTTGTGGCCATTACACCGGGGGCAGGATTTGTACCGATCTGGTCTGCCATCATCATTGGTGCCATTGTAAGCCCAATCTGCTATTACATGATGTCTGTTGTGAAGAATAAATTTGGATATGATGATGCGCTGGATGCATTTGGATGCCACGGAATCGGTGGTGTCTGGGGCGGTATCGCCACAGGTATTTTTGCAAGTCAGTCTGTCAACGATTCCCTTTACTGGAACGGTCTGATCTATGGAGACTGGCATTTGTTTGGGGCACAGGTACTCAGCATCCTGATCACCATCGTCATTGCCATCGTGGGTACGCTGATCTGTGCATCCATCGTAAAACTGTTTACACCACTTCGTGTAGAAGAAAGTGAAGAGCGAGTGGGTCTGGATAAGTCCCAGCATGGTGAGGAAGCATATCCGACATTTAATGGATTAGACTAA
>JAFTGN010000083.1 GCA_017457865.1 Lachnospiraceae bacterium
GATGGCTCTATTTGTGGAGCAGATCAATATTTTTGCAGCCGATATCACAAGTGTCATCAAAAGTAAAGTAACCGAATGGATGAACTCCCAGGCCTTATTTATTCAGGCTTTGTTTGGAAATATCAGCTGGGAAAGTTGAGTGTTTTATTTTATCCAAACTTTTCTCTTGTATTTAAATATATTTTATTTCATCTATTTTTTTCTCTTGGGTTTAAATACATTTTATGATCTTCCTATTCCTCCACCTTTCCTACAATGGTTCCTCCTCCTGCCACGCAGTCTCCATCATAGAATACCACCGACTGTCCCGGTGTAATGGCTCTCTGGGGCGTATCAAAGGTCACTTTCAGCAAATCTGCGCCTTCTCTGGTGACAGTACAGGGGGCGCCTTTGTGGGCATAGCGGATTTTGGCCATGAGCCGCACCGGCTCTGTAATGTCCGGTATAGACATGAAATTCAGCTCATTACACAACAGGGTACTGGCAAATACATCTTCGCTTTCTCCGATGACCACTTCATTGGTATCCGGACGGATTTCTGTGACAAAGACCGGATGTCCCATGGCCAGGTTCAGTCCCTTGCGCTGTCCGATGGTATAGTGGGTGATGCCCTTATGACGACCGATCACATTGCCTCTGGTATCCACGAAGTTTCCGGCTCCCGGCACCTGTGTGCCTGCGCTACGCTCTAAGAAGGCAGCATAATCTCCATCCGGAATGAAACAGATTTCCTGGCTGTCCCGCTTGACCGATACCCGCACATCGATGGTCTCCGCAATCCGGCGAATCTCGTCCTTGTGGTACTGCCCCACCGGCATCAGGGTATGGGCCAGCTGGAACTGATTCAGGCGGTACAGTGCATAGGTCTGGTCTTTTGCTTCTGTCACGGACTTGCGGATGGTATAACGGCCATTTGGCAGCTGCATGATCTGGGCATAATGGCCGGTTGCAATATAGTCAGCCCCCAGGGCAATGCTTTTTTCCAGCAACGCCTCCCACTTGACAAACCGGTTGCAGGCATTGCATGGATTGGGAGTTCTCCCCTGTAAATATTCTTTGATAAAATAATCAATGACATGCGCCTGAAACTCCTTACGAAAATTCATCACATAATAGGGAATGCCCAGCGTCCTTGCCACTCTGGATGCATCATCCACCGCAGACAAACCGCAGCAGCCCCCTTCATGCTCCATAAGGATAGGATCTTCCTCCTGCCAGATCTGCATGGTCACACCGATCACATCATATCCCTGCTCTTTTAACAAATACGCTGCCACAGAGGAATCCACTCCTCCGGACATGCCCACTACCACTTTCTGCTTCATACTGCCATGCCAGCCTTTCTTCTTCAATCTATTGGACAAAATTTTGTATCTTCCCATTCACAGGCAAACATCCCTTTCCCATTGCCTTTCTAGATGGGATTTTCCGAACAATCATTTCTTTCTCTACAACAGTTGTATTATAACAGGATTCCTGTATTTTGTCATTTCTTTTTCAGTGCCATTCCACTCAAACGCATTTCCTATTTCTTGATTTTGTCTACTTTTTTCTGTTTTTTCATGATTTTGATTGCAACAAAACTGTTACAATGGTATATTAGATGTATATATTCTGTCAAACAACATAACTGAATTTATAACGACCCGGATTTCTAACAAATTTCGGATCATTACCTGAATTGCATGTCGAAGTGTCAGGGCTGTCATAGACACTCCCTTCGAAATCAGGAAAATAGACAGGAAGAAAGAGAGGTTTTCTGCCATGAAAGGAAAGAAAATAGTGGTAGCCATCGGACGCAATGCATTTGGTACCAATCTGCCGGAACAGCAGAAGGGAGTAGCCGCTGCGGCCAGCGCGATTGTAGATTTAGTAGAAGCCAAATACCAGGTCGTACTGACCCATAGCAACGGTCCACAGGTAGGCATGATCCATACCGCCATGAATGAATTTGCCAAGAATCACAGCCAGGACGGTTTTACTGCATCCCCTATGTCTGTATGCAGTGCCATGAGCCAGGGTTTTATGGGATTTGACTTACAAAATGCCATCCGTACTGAGTTACTGAACAGAGGCATTTACAAGCCAGTATGTACCATCATCACACAGGTGAAGGTGGATCCTTTTGATGCCGCATTCAATCACCCGATCAAGACCATCGGCCGTATCCTTACTAAAGAAGAGGCAGATACTGAAGTGGCAAAGGGCAATTACGTGACAGAAAAAGGAGAGGGATACCAGCGTATCATCGCATCTCCTACTCCCATTGAGATTTATGAGATTGATTCCATCAAGGCACTTTCCGATGCAGGTCAGATCGTCATCGCCGGAGGCGGTGGTGGTATTCCGGTGTTGGAGCAGGGTACACGCTTAAAGGGTGCCAGTGCTGTCATTGAAAAGGATGCCACGGCGGCAAAGCTTGCACATGAGTTAGATGCAGATGCACTGTTGATCCTCACTGCCACTGATTGTCTGCTGCTTCATGAAAAGACAGAGCAGGAACAACCGCTGGCACATGTTTCTGTAACAGAAGGTCTGAAGATTCTGGAAGAAGGCGGACTGTCCCAGTCCGGCGGTATGCCAAAACTGGCTGCCGGAATCAACTTTGTCACATCCGGTACAGATAGAAAGGCATATATTACTTCTCTGCCTAATGCATTAAAAGCAGTACAGGGAAAGATTGGCACTGTTATCGAATAAACAGAAAAGAATTCTCAGGTCGCACTTTTTGGGTCACAGAATTTTTCTGTTACTTAATAAGAATTTCCTATAAAGCAAAAAGCACTTCCAGCAGGTGAACCTTACGATTCACCTGCACTGGTAAGTGCTTTTTATTTTCTGATATATACATCACTGTAACTAAGACCTTTTTTCAACGCTTCATCATGACTATTCACATAAATATCAATCTGATTGCTTCCCACGCCGGAATCTTCTGCTATATACTCATGTCCATTGATGATCACATGTGTGCCATATGGAATCTGAGATGGGTTAACTGCAATGGTACGTCCCTGTGTGGCTGATGTCCCACTGGAAGTACGTCCGGTGGTCTTTCCACAACAAATCTCACAGGAACAATAATATGTAATACGAAAATTTCCTACATATTGTAACGCGCCATCTGATGCAACATCCTCATTGTTTACAGCTGCAATCTCTGTTGCGAGACGCGCCGCTTTCTCTTCTTCTGCTTTCCGTGCAGCTAAGGATTCTGCCGCCGCTGCTTTTCTGGCTGCTTCTTCCTCTGCCAGTCTCTGTTCTTCTGCTTTTCGTGCAGCCTTCTCTTCCTCTGCAATACGAATCGCTTCCTGTTCTGCTGCGATTCTGGCTGCTTCTGCTTCTGCTGCCTTTCTGGCTGCTTCTGCCTCTTCCGCCTGACGAGACTCCTCTGCCTGACGGGATTCCTCTGCAATGCGTTCTTCTTCCAGACGCTCTGCTTCCAAACGTGCCTCTTCCTCTGCCTGACGAGACTCCTCTTCTTCTGCTGCTTTCTTCGCTGCAGCCTCTTCTGCCTGACGTTTTGCTTCTTTTTCTTCTTCTACTGATACGGCCTCGCCCAATACAGGTAATTCCACAGTAATACACGCAGTGGACAGATAGCCTTCTGTCTTACCGTCTGTACAAAGGATCTTTGTCCAATCTCTTCCTTCTTCTAATATTTTGAATGTATCAGATTTCTCTGCCACATCCAAAATCTCAGCTTCTGTATCCGCTTCCAGGCGAATATTCATACTTTTTACATTTACAATGGCTGTCAGTCCAAGTCCGTCTACCACTGCAACAGCCGCTGCCTGACCGCTCAACACATCTGACTTCTGTACAAACCCCTCTGTCTTGCCGGAAGAAATCTCATACCAGTCATCTGTTTCACTGATCACGCTGGCACCATCACCGGCTCTCATCGTGCCCACTTTTTCACTATCCGTGCTTTCCTTTTCATACACAGTCACGGACTCTTCCGCAGATGGATCTACAACTACTTTATCTGTCAATTCCAGTTCCATCTCTTTATGCGCTTTGTTCGCCTCTGTAAATGTACCGATGGCAATGCGCAATTTTTTTGTTCCAGTTTCTGCATTCCGGTCTTCTGTAGCAGATGCCAGCATCTCAGACGCTCTGTCTGTCTTGCCTTTCTCCTCTGTTTCATCTGCCGCTGTACTGACCACACCTTCCAATGTAACAGAAGTTTCCGTCTGATTCTGATTCAATGCACCTACCAGCTCAGGATTGATCATATCAAAATCCTGATAAAGCCAGTCTGTTTCATCGGCAGTACGGTCATCTTCGCCAGCTGCATATGCAGTAGAGACATGACTTCCCATCAGAGTCAATGTCAAAATACTTACTGTACATGCCTTGGCGAATCTTCCTTTCAAACCTTTCATAGATCCTCCAAAAACAATTTTTGTAAATATCCAGATTCACCTCAATTTCACTTTGGTGATTTCTGAATAAATACCATTTTTTTACATTTGTTGTGATGTTGTTACAGATTTGTTACAAGCATATAGTAACAGATTTTCCAGCTCTTGTCAAGTTTTTCCTGTATATATCCATCGCATGACCCCCGAAAATATTTAAAATTCTTCCTTCAAGTGGAGAAACAGACCAGTTTTCGAGACATTCCATCTGTTGCAGTGGTTTTTTGCCGCTCTTTTTTGACAAAAAAATATCACATTCGACGAAGAAACTTCTCCGTCAAATGTGAAAAAAAATTGTAACAACTTATACTCTTCGCTGTCTTGCTCCCTCAAACATCAGGATTGTTGCTGCAGCAGCCGCATTCAAAGACTCTACTTTCCCTGCCATAGGAATCCGAATCTTACAATCTGCCAGTTCTGCTACCTGATCAGACAGACCATTGGACTCATTTCCGATCAAAAAACCACAGGCAGTGCGGTAATCACAAGCATCATAATGCTGAATCCCCTTTAAATGGGCAGCATAAAAGGCAATGCCCTCTCCTTTTAACCGGGTCAGCACTGCCGACAGGTCATCTGCCACAAAAAAGGGCACACGATACAAGGAACCCATGGTAGAACGGATCACCTTTGGATTGTAAATATCCACTGTATCCTGACTCATGATCACGCCGGTGATACCTGCTGCTTCCCCTGTTCTGATCATAGTGCCCAGATTGCCCGGATCCTGAATCTGCTCCAGTACCAACAGGAATGGAGGACGTTTCTTTGGCAGTAAATCTGCCAGTTCATACCGATACTGAGCCGCCACCGCCAGAATGCCCTGCGGGGTTTTGGTATCAGACATATCCGCAAACACGGCATCCTTTACCACTTCATATTCATATTTACGCAGCAATGCCTTATTCTCCGGTGCATGGTAAAAACTCTCTGACACAAATACACTTTCAATCCGTTCTACCGGCAGTTCCTCATACATCTTGGGGCCTTCCACAATAAAAAGCCGCTCCTCTTTCCGAAGTTTGGATTTCTTTTGCAGCTGCAATACCTTCCGTACCTTTGCATTGTTACTGGTTGTAATCATCTTTCTGTCCTTTTATCCTTTCCATTCCTTTATATCAATCCCACGGATTTGTCTGCAATCCTTACATTTTCCACTCCGTATTTTTCTCTCAACAGCTGAGGCAGTTCCCCGCTGACGTCTACATTCCGGTTGGCCGGCAAACGTTTATACTGTCTGGTATCTTTGAGAAAAACCACCACGCCATCGTTGCCATCCCAGGAAGACAGGGTTTCCAACAATTCCTGCTCCTGTTCCTGAAAGGCATCCCTGGTGGCAAACTGAATCCACACTTCTCTGGGCACATCCTCAAAAGGCACCATCTTTTCACAGATCAATTTGCCCTGGGGGTCATCTCCAATAGACACTCTGCCGCTGACCAGCAGCTTCTGGTTGTCATTCAGATACCGGCGATACTGTTCGTAATCCTTTGGAAAAACAAGGATCTCCACGCTGCCTGTCATATCCTCCAATGTGACAAATGCCATCATCTGCCCGGTCTTGGTTGCCTTTATCGTTTTACCAGCTACCATGCCCCCCAACACCACTCTTGTGTTGTCCATCACATTGGCCTTTCCGGTTTCCTCATCCACGATAAAGTCAGAAGACACTGCATTGGTATTTTTCTTCAACAATCCCTGGTCTTCTTCTAATGGATGACCGCTGACGTAGATGCCCAACACTTCCTTCTCCATCATCAGCAGATCCCGGCTGGAAAATTCCCCCACTTCCGGATACTGGATGGCAAAACTTTCCTTCGCTTCTTCATCCACAAAGTCAAACAAACTCATCTGACCCGTCAGTGCCTGTTTCTTTTCCCGGTTCACCTCATCCAGCACATCGGAATACACCATCATTTTCTGCCGTCTGGTTCCCCCCAGGCTGTCCAATGCACCTGCCTTGATGAAACTTTCAATGGTGCGCTTGTTCACTTCCTTACCAGAGAGCCGGGTGATGAAATCCTTCAAATCCGTGTAAGGACCATTGGCATCCCGCTCTGCCGCAATGGTATGGATGACAGACTTTCCGATACTCTTGATGGCAGACAGCCCGTAGCGGATATGTTCTCCGTCTACCGCAAATCCGCTGCCGCCTGCATTGATGTCCGGGGGCAGGATTTTGATGCCCATCTGCCTGCACACCTGAATGTATTCAGAAATTTTGGTCACATTGTCTACCACAGAAGTCATCAGTGCTGCCATATATTCTGCCGGATAATAATACTTCAAATAAGCTGTTTCATAGGATACCACTGCATAAGCAGCCGCATGAGACTTATTAAAGGCGTACTTGGCAAAGTCGATCATTTCATCATAAATAGTCTGTGCCACCTGTTCCGGTATGCCATTGGCAATACAGCCTTTTACCCCTTCTTCCTCATTGCCATACACAAAATTCTGCCGCTCCTTTTCCATGACAGAACCCTTTTTCTTGGACATGGCACGGCGGACCAGATCGCTCCGCCCCAGCGTATAACCAGCCAAGTCCCGCACAATCTGCATGACCTGCTCCTGATAGACGATACAACCGTAGGTAGGTCCTAAAATAGACTCCAGCTGCGGGCAGTCATAGGTAATGGAAGAACGGTCATTTTTGCCTTTCAGGTACTTGGGGATAAAATCCATAGGGCCGGGACGATACAGCGAAATTCCGGCAATGATGTCTTCCAGAGACTCCGGCTTCAATTCCTTCATAAAGCTTTTCATTCCGGAACTTTCCAACTGGAATACCCCCTCTGTCTTACCGGTTCCAATGGAAGAGAGTACATCCTTGTCATCCATATCGATGTGATCAATGTCAATCTCAATTCCCCTGTTTTCTTTTACATTGCGGACTGCATTTTGAATCACCGTCAAGGTACGCAGTCCCAGGAAGTCCATTTTTAACAGCCCCAGTTCCTCTAATGTGGTCATGGTATACTGAGTGGTAATGGAACCGTCCGCCCCTTTGGACAACGGCACATACTCCTCTACCGGCAGCTGACTGATGACCACACCTGCCGCATGCATGGAAGTATGTCTGGGCAAACCTTCCAGTCTTCTGGACATGTCAATGAGATGGCGAATCTGTTCATCGGAGTCATACAGACTTTTCAGCTCCGGATTCATCTTCAAAGCTTTCTCGATGGTGATATTCAGTTCATTTGGAATCATCTTGGCAATGGAATCGCACAGGGAATAAGGCAGATCCAGCGCCCGGCCCACATCCCGGATCACACCCTTTGCCGCCATAGTACCAAAGGTGACGATCTGCACCACTTCTTCTTCGCCATAAACCCGATTGACATAATCAATCACTTCCTGTCGTCTCTCGAAGCAGAAGTCAATGTCAATATCCGGCATGGACACACGCTCCGGATTCAGAAAACGCTCAAACAGCAGATTGTAGCGCAGAGGATCAATGTTGGTAATGCCCAGCGCATAGGAAACCAGACTGCCGGCAGCAGAGCCTCGTCCCGGTCCTACCATAATGTCCTGGCTTCTGGCAAAGTGAATGAAATCCCATACGATCAGGAAGTAGTCCACATATCCCATGGTGCGGATCACATCCAGCTCATACTCCATCTTTTTGCGAATCTGACCGTCTGCATCTTCATACCGCTTTGCCAGCCCCTCATAGCAGAGCTTCTGTAAATATTCCCATGAGGTATACCCTTCCGGTACATGGAATTTCGGCAGTTTGGTCACGCCAAATTCAATTTCCACGTTACATCGGTCTGCGATTTTGTGGGTGTTATCCAATGCTTCTCCTGCAAAAGGGAACAGAGCGCGCATTTCCTCCTCTGATTTCAGGAAATACTGCCCGCCCTCATACCGCATCCGGTTTTCATCGTCTACTTTTTTATTGGTCTGGATACACAGCAAAATATCATGTGCCGCTGCATCCTCCGCATTGATATAGTGAATATCGTTTGTTGCCACCAGTCCAATTCCGGTTTCCTTGGACATACGCAGCAAACTGGCAATGACAGTCTTCTGTGCCGGAATACCATGATCCTGTATCTCTAAAAAGAAATTTCCCTCTCCAAAAATCTCCTGATACCGCAGTGCGGCTTTTTTTCCTTCTTCGTAAAAGCCACGGACAATGTGTCGCTGTACTTCTCCTGCCAGACAGGCGCTTAAGGCAATGATCCCTTCATGGTATCGTTCCAGCACCTCTAAGTCTACACGGGGCCTGTAATAATAGCCGTCAATAAATCCTCTGGACACAATCTTTGCCAGATTGTGATAGCCCAGATCATTTTCCGCCAGCAGTACCAGATGGTAATATCTGTCATCTCCTGTAGAAGTCTCCCTGTCAAACCGGGAGCCTGGTGCCACATACACCTCACAGCCAATGATGGGCTTAATACCGGCTTCCTTTGCCGCTTTATAAAAATCAATGACGCCATACATGACACCATGATCTGTGATTGCCAGGCTGTCATATCCCAGTTCCTTCGCCCGCTTACACAATTCCGGAATCTTACAGGAACCATCTAACAGACTATATTCTGTATGTACATGTAAATGGGTAAATGCCATAACCCTGTTCTCCTCTTCTCACGTTTTCACATAAGAACAGTATAGCACACTCGAGAGGGAACTTCCATAAATCTTCTTGCACTTTTTGGAACCGAAGCGAAAGTGTGTTTTTTAAATGAAAATTTTGATGAAAGGCGTTCAGTACCATAGTTTCGCAATTACCTATCAGGCGATATATCCTTCCAGCCGAATCTGATCTGACATAAATGCAATAAATTCGGAATTGGTAGGTCGTTTTCCATCCGGTGTGATCAGAAACTGGTACAGTTCATTATTTCCATCGGGAATGGTTCTGGTGCAGGCAACCTCTATGGCATGGCGAATGGCACGCTCCACTCTGCTGGGTGTAGTATCATACGCTTTGGCAATGCTGGGATATAAATCTTTTGTGACACCATTTAACTTATCCATATCCTCAATGCACATGCGAATGGCTGTATTCAAATACCGATACCCCTTGATATGATGAGGCACACCTGCCGCACTGATTCTACGATCAATTTCCTGCTCCAATGTATCACATCTTTTACGGGCAGGTGGTACGGAATAAAATTCCATAGAAGTTTCCTCTGCTCTTCCGGCTTCGTAAATCCGGTTCATTAGCCTTTTCTTATCATATGGCTTTAATATGTAATATGCTGCACCGCCTGCAATGGCTGCCTGTAACATCGTTTCACTTTGTATTCTGGTCAGTACAATGACTTCCGGTCTTTCCTCTGCCATTTCCTGCTGCAATGCTTCTAATACACTGATTCCGTCCATATATGGAAGAACCAGATCCATGACAATTACATTCGGGTGCACCTGTTTTGCCAGTTCCACCAATTCTTTTCCATTTCCTGTAGAACCACACAACTGTAATCCTTTTTCTTCTGTAATCGCCTGTTCTAATCTGTCCCGTTCCATCTTGTCGCAATCTGCAAGCATTACTTTTACCATAAATAACTCCTCCACTCCCAGTATTTCTCAATTGTCCTTCTGTCTTGCCGCGGCATTGATTCCCAATCCTGCCTTTTGCCTGATTCTTACGAAATCTTTACCTACTTTACAAAGGTCTTACGTTTTACTATCACCTTTGCATTTTCGCTCCACATTTCCTATTTTTGTGTTACAATATGCTTGTTTTGTTAAAGCGGTTTGTTTGTCGTTGTTCGAAGTACCGAAACAACCTTATCATAACAGGAAATAGATGAATCTACAATTCCAAATAACAGAAATGCTTTTTCTGTTTTCTTACACTACTTAATAGGATGCTTCCATATACGGAAGATTCTGCCTCATTCAGAAGGGAGTTAATCTTATGAACAAGAAAAAATTTGATACATTACGAAAAGAACAACACATTACATTGGAGCAACTTGCAGAATTGACTGGTATTTCCGTTAGTACCCTGACCAAAATCAGTGCCGGTTACATCGATACGTCTTTTCAAAACATGTGCAAAATTGCCCATGCGCTCCACTGCTCTCTGGACGAGTTTACAGAAGAGGATACCATTTTTTCAGAAGAGGATAGAGAACTGATTTACAAATACCACCAATTGAGTTTGATTGGACAAAAAGTGGCAAAAGCCCTGCTGGATAAGGAATTGATGCACCTGAAAAACCATACGGGCTACGGAAATTATCAGAATTCCTGTAAAAAAGCATTTTCTATCTATCACAATTTATGATATAATAGCTGCATCCATTCAGGTGCAACACACTTTGCTGGATCGTATTTCTATCTTTTCATAAGGAGGTCATATGCTGGATTTTAATTTTATCCTTTATGCACTGGTGGTCATTGCCATGCATCTGGCAGTGATCATCCTGATTATGTATATCGTATACTGGATTATCAAATTCATTTTGCGAATTTTCGAAAAATACTGGTTTCCCGTGGTCTGCATCATCAGTCTGATCATTGCATGGGCATTGGGTATTTTCGACAGTCTGATTTCTTATCTTTTATATTGAAATGCCTGTTGTATATGAACAACAGCAATTCCGCCCCGACCAAACACAATCATGTACGTTGGTCAGGGCGTTTCCTTTCAGCATCCCATTGGACTTAATACTGTCTGTAATTCTTTAAGAATAACTCAAATTTATTCATTGCCTCCTCCAGTTCTGCAATTCTTGGCAGATAAACAATGCGGAAGTGATCCGGCTCATGCCAGTTGAACCCGGTTCCTGCCACCATCAGTACATGCTGCTGGCGAAGGAAGTCCAGCATCATCTGTTCATCATTGCGGATATGATATTTCTCTGTGTCAATCTTTGGGAAAATATAAAATGCTGCCTGCGGCTTCACGGCCGTAATGCCCGGAATGTCATTCAATGCCTTGTAAATAAAGTTTCTCTGCTCGTAAATTCTGCCTCCGGGCAGCAGCAATTCATCTGCACTCTGGAACCCGCCCAGTGCAGTCTGTACAATAGACTGTGCCGGTACATTGGAGCAAAGACGCATAGAAGAAAGCATATTTAAGCCTTCAATATATCCTTTTACATGGGATTTCTCTCCACTCAAACACATCCAGCCTACACGGAACCCGGCAATCCTGTGGGACTTTGACAGTCCGTTTAACGTAATACAGAACAGATCCGGACACAGAGAAGCAATGGATACATGTTCTCCTTCTCCGTACAGCACCAGACGGTCATAAATCTCGTCGGAGAAAATGATCAGTCCAAACTCTCGAGCCACAGCTGCAATATCCTCTAACACTTCCTTCGGATACAATACACCGGTAGGATTATTGGGATTGATGATGACGATCGCCTTTGTATGTTCTGTCACCTTACTTCTGATGTCTGCAATGTCCGGAAACCAGTTTGCCTGCTCATCACAAATATAGTGTACTGCCTTACCGCCTGCCAGATTGACAGATGCGGTCCACAGGGGATAATCCGGTGCCGGAACCAGCACTTCATCTCCATTGTCCAGTAACCCCTGCATACACATGGTAATCAACTCACTGGCACCGTTTCCGGTATAAATATCATTGATACCTACATTTGGGATATGCTTGTTCTGGCAATACTGCATGATTGCCTTTCGTGCGGGAAAAATACCCTTGGAATCGGAATACCCCTCTGACACACGAAGGTTATACGCCATATCCTCAATGATTTCCTGTGGTGCTGTAAAGCCAAATGGTGCCGGATTCCCGATATTCAGCTTTAAAATCTGTACACCGGCATCCATCATACGATTTGCCTCATCTACAACCGGCCCTCTTACATCATAACACACATTATCTAATTTGTGGGATTTTTCAAACGTTTTCATTTTCTGATCTCCTCTCTTTTCATTTTCATTTGCTGCTCTGATCTTATGGCACAAAAAAGCCCTAAGCTGTATCTGTATACAACTTAGGGCGAATCAAATCCGTGTTACCACCTAATTTCAGAGAACTCTCTGCACTCAACGACATCTCCCGTCTGATAGACAGTTCAATGTCCTCCCCTGTAACGGTGGGACTCCGTTGAAGCCTACTCATCACTTTTCGGTTCACTGCTCTAAGACTGCTTCCTTATCTTCCTCACGAAGATTCACACCTGCCATCTTCTCTCTGCGCTTCAGAAAATAAGTACTCCTTCTCTTCTATGCATTTGCCAGTATACCAGGGACACACCCTGTTATAACGTGTTATAACACAAAATACTGCTTCCGTCAATATGATTTTCTCCAAAAAACATCTGAATTCTCGTCAAAAGATGTCTCTTTTCTCTGCCTCCTATACATTTCCATTCAACAGATCTGCCAGTGTGATGCTCTCCAGATAGTCATCCATGATTCGATCCAGCTTCTGCCACATGGGCAGCGTGATACAGCTGCCGGAATGTTCACACAAATTAGTATCTCCCTCCAGACAGTTCACAGGTACCATGGAGCCTTCTGAACATTTCAATATCTGACCAATGGTATAATCTTCCAGTCCTCTGGCCAGTCGGTAACCTCCCAGCTTTCCTCTCTGGCTCAACAGCATACCACTTTTATTCATACCTGCCACAATAATTTCCAGATATTTCATGGAAATGTTCTGTCGTGTTGCAATGTCCTTTAAAGAAATATATTCTCCTGTATTGTGCTGGGCCAGATCAATCATGACCCGCAGCGCATAGCGTCCTTTTGTCGATATCATCCTAATCTCACTCCAATTGTAACTGTTCAGTCCCCTCACAGTTACGGGCAAAAATCCATTCCACATCGACTCCGTCGATGGGATTTTTGCCTACATGGCTCAGGATTTTGCTTCGCAAAACCTTCGGGAAATATTGCCTCCTGAATAGTTACCTCCAATTTCGTTTGCAGACAACCAGGAAAGATTTCTCCTTCGAGGAATAGTGACTCCCAAACAATTACCATCATACAATATTTTGGGCAGTTTTTCAATGTAAAATTCCCGCCTGCCAATCTACATCATGTGTGGCAGACTCTGTATACCTCAACAGCCTGCATCTGTCAGCTTGGACAAATACAGGCTGTGTTTTCTTTATGCAATGCAATCTGTTATCTCTTATGAATTTTTATTCCTCATTTGTTTTTTCGTTTAATTTTTCATTTGATTCCTCGTTTTGTTCCTCACTCAATTCCTCGCTGAATTCCCTGCCTTTTTTCGCCCATACTGTTCCTGTTACCTGCAAAACTGCCACACCTGGATCAATGCTCCAGCCGCCATCACACTCCCGATCATATCTTGCTGCCGGAACCGTGATCACACCTGCTACTGTTTCAAATTCGCCTTTCTTTTTATCATAGGTATACTGGGTTCCTTCGTTCAGTACAGTACCATTCAATGTGACCGTCAGATTTCGCAGTCTTGGATTGAATGTGTCTGTTACAATCACATCATCCTCTCTTGTTGCCGGTGTATTACCCGTATTCTGAATGACAAAGGTATAGGTCAATCTTCCATTTTCAATTACCGTGGTTGGAGAAATGGACTTGCTGATGTTCAACTGTGCAATATCTGCTGAACCAATGGTATCATACACTTCTATATCCCTGCATAAACCTGGTCCGCTAATCTTTGCCACATTTCGAATCTTTGCTTTTGTTTTCGGAGAAGCAAACTCATTGGGCTCTGCTATATAAATCAACAGTGCACTTCCACCTGCCGGAATGCTCAGATTACGGATGACCAGAGGAGGACCTGCCGTTACGTCAGGTGTTGCCTGAAGGTCACCATTCACATAATAATGTACGGTTCCCTCTACATACGTCAGCGGAAATACGCTTGTCCCTTTGTGCTTGTACTCTCCCAGATTATCTTTGACACAAATCCCGTTCAAATCTCTGGTACCGGAATTGACCATGCTGATCACATACGTGATATTGTCTGTACCGGTATAACTGTCATTGATCGCCCGTTTCTCTGCGGAAAGGACTTCCACCAATTCACCTGTGATGATATTAGAATTCGTCAACGTTCCATTGAACGATAAAGTTGCCTGATTATAAAATGTTGCCATATTTGTTTCCTCCCTACATACATAACCTGTGCTGATACACTCAGCTTCGATTATGTGGAGAAGGTTGTCTCCTTCTCTACTATAACTTATGCAAAAGAGGCGAAAATGTGGCAGATTTTTCACTCTAATATACGATAATAAGGACAAATATCTTCAAAATATCCGTCTTTCATCCGAAATCCCTTTGGAATCGTGCCCAGTTGCCGGAAACCCAGCCGCTCATACA
>JAFTGN010000084.1 GCA_017457865.1 Lachnospiraceae bacterium
GAAAGTGGTCACCAACCGGAAGTTTTTATACAGTGCCTTTTATGGATTTACCAATCAGGATATGATGGCGCTGTTAGAAGAAAGTGGATGTCCTTTGAAAGTGGAACGGGGTAACCGGGTATTTCCGGTGTCTGATAAAGCCTCTGATGTGACGGCGGCATTGCAGAGGCAGTTAGAGAAGGCCGGGGTGAAGATTTGCCTGCGGACAAAGGTGCGCCAGCTCCTATGTGAAGCATTGCCTGGGACAGAAGGGGATACTTCCGGAAAGCAGCCCACAAGCCGGTGTATCGGCGTGCAGTTGGACAATGGAAAGAAGCTGTTTGGGGATAAGATCATTGTGGCCACCGGCGGTCTGGCTTACCCTTCTACCGGTTCTACCGGCGACGGGTATCGGATGGCGAGAGAATGCGGACACAGCGTGACAGAACTGCGGCCGGGACTGGTGCCTTTTACGGTGGAAGAACACTGGGCGGCTGACTTACAGGGATTGTCCTTGCGGAATGTGGAAATCACCATTACAGATGGCAAGAAAAAACTGTATCAGGAATTTGGGGAAATGCTGTTTACCCATTTCGGGGTCAGTGGACCGGCAGTGTTAAGCGGCAGCAGCATTGTGGCAAAGCGGTTGCAGGAAAAGAATTTACAGCTGTGGATTGATTTGAAACCGGCATTGACAGAGGAGCAGCTGGAGGCACGGATGCTCCGGGACTTTGAGGCAAACCAGAATAAGCAGCTGAAAAATGCACTGGGGCAGCTGTATCCGGCTAAACTGGTGCCGGTAATGATTGCCGTCAGTGAGATCGACGGGGAAAAGCTGGTACATTCCGTGACGAAAGAGGAGCGGAGACGGCTGGTACAGCAGACGAAACATTTACAGTTGACATTAAATGGTCTGAGAGATTATAATGAAGCCATCATCACCCAGGGCGGCATCAAGGTACAGGAAGTCAATCCCACCACCATGGAATCCAAACGGGTACGGCAGCTGTATTTTGCCGGAGAGATACTGGATGTGGATGCCATGACCGGTGGATATAACTTGCAGATTGCATGGTCTACCGGATATGCGGCAGGCAGTGAGATGGGATGATTGGAGTTTGATGCCATCGTTTTGCAATTGCCTGAAAAAGGGTGATATAGAAAGGATAAAATATGGGATTTAATATTGCGATAGATGGACCAGCAGGAGCAGGAAAGAGTACCATTGCCAGAAAGATTGCGGCAGAACTTTCTTTTATTTACGTGGATACAGGAGCCATGTACAGAGCCATTGCCTATGGTCTGATTCAGCAGGGCATCGGTGCAGAGGAACAGGAGAAGATTGCAGCGGCATGTGAATCCATTGATGTGAAGATCGCGTATCAGGATGGAGGACAGATTGTCTTGTTAAATGGAGAGAATGTAAATCCATTTATCCGTACAGAGGAAGTGAGCCGTATGACGTCTTCCATCAGCGTGTATCCGGTGGTCAGAGCAAAACTGTTGGAGTTGCAGCGCACCCTGGTAGCAGAAAATGATGTGCTCATGGATGGCAGAGACATTGGTACCTGTATTTTGCCAAATGCGGAACTGAAAGTCTATCTGACCGCTTCCAGCAAGGTACGGGCAAAGCGCCGGTATCTGGAATATGTAGAGAAGGGACAGGCAGCCAATCTGGAAGAGATCGAGCAGGACATCATCGAGCGGGATTACCGGGATATGCATAGAGAAGTGGCACCGCTGAAACAGGCAGAAGATGCAGTGGTGGTGGATTCTTCTGATATGACCATTGAAGAAGTGGTAGCCTGTGTGGTAGCGTTGACGAAAGAGCGCATGGGTGTGTCAGAGGCATAAGAGCTGGCAGGATCGTATCCTGCAATGTCATGCACAGAAAGTGGGTGACAGAGGGAGGAAATATCAGTTGGAAGTAGTATTGGCGAAGACTGCCGGTTTTTGTTTCGGTGTCAGCAGGGCAGTGGAGCAGGTGTATGAGCAGTTGGAGAAAAATCAGGGTGTACCTATTTACACGTTTGGTCCCATTGTCCATAATGAGGAAGTGGTGGAAGATCTGAAATCCAAAGGGGTGCAGGTGATCAATACAGAAGAGGAACTGGCAGCCGTTGAAGAGGGGATTGTGATCATACGAGCCCACGGGGTGGCAAAACGGATTTATGATCTGCTGGAACGAAATGGCGTCACAGTAGTAGATGCCACCTGTCCGTTTGTGAAGAAGATTCATAAAAAGGTACAGGAAAGCAGCCGGGCAGGGCGGGAGATCATCATTGCCGGAAATCCGGTGCATCCGGAAGTACAGGGTATCATCGGATGGTGTGAAACACCGGTGACGGTGATTGAACAGCCGGAAGATGTGGAACGGTACCAGTGGGATCCGAATAAAGAATATTGTCTGGTGGCACAGACTACGTATCATTATCAAAAATTTATAAATATTATTGAAATTTTGAAAAAAGTATTATATAATATCATATGTGAAAATACAATCTGTAATGCAACACACGAGCGACAGGCAGAGGCAGCACAAATTGCATCTACGGTGGATGCCATGATTGTCATCGGTGGTCGTAACAGCTCCAATACACAGAAGCTGTACGAGATTTGCAGAGGGAAATGCAAGGATACTTACTATATACAAACGGTAGATGGTCTCGACACTGGTTGGCTCACTTCTATGAAAAAGGTAGGTATTACAGCAGGGGCTTCCACCCCAAGAAACATTATTCAGGAGGTAGTAACAGTATGTCAGAGATGAGTTTCGAAGAGTTATTAGAAGATTCTTTGAAGACAATCAACACAGGGGATGTCGTAAAAGGTACAGTCATTGATGTGAAGGAAGATGCGATCGTATTGAACATCGGCTATAAGGCAGATGGTATCATTACCAGATCAGAGTACACCAAGGACTCCAGCGCAGTTTTAACCGATCTGGTACACGTTGGTGATGAATTAGAGGCCAAGGTACTGAAGGTGAATGACGGTGAGGGTCAGGTACAGCTGTCTTACAGAAGATTACAGGCTGAGAAGTCCAGCAAGGTCATCGAGGATGCGTTCAACAATAAGACCGTTTTGAAGGCAACTGTAAGTCAGGTTCTGTCCGGTGGTCTGAGTGTCATGATCGATGATACCAGAGTATTCATTCCGGCAAGTCTGGTTTCCGATACTTATGAGAAGAATCTGGAAAAGTATGCTGGTCAGGAAGTAGAATTCGTCATCACCGAGTTCAATCCAAGAAAGCGCAGAATCATTGGTGACTGCAAGCAGCTGATCGTAGCAAAGAAGAAGGCAATGCAGGAAGAACTGTTTGCAAGACTTGAGGTTGGTCAGACTGTAGAAGGTACTGTAAAGAATGTAACTGACTTTGGTGCATTCGTAGACTTAGGCGGCGCAGATGGTCTGCTTCACATTTCCGAGATGTCCTGGGGACGTGTTGAGAATCCGAAGAAGGTATATAAGAGCGGCGATAAGCTGAAGGTTCTGGTAAAGGGTATTGATGGCAACAAGATTGCATTGAGCCTGAAGTTCCCTGAGACCAATCCATGGGCAACTGCTGCTGAGAAGTATGCAGTAGGCAACGTAGTATCCGGTAAGGTTGCACGTATGACAGATTTTGGTGCGTTTGTTGAGTTAGAGACTGGTATCGATGCATTGCTGCACGTATCCCAGATCGCAAAAGAGCACATTGAGAAGCCTTCAGATGTATTATCTTTAGGTCAGATCGTAGATGCAAAGGTCGTTGATTTCAACGCAGAGACCAAGAAGATCAGCTTGAGCATTAAGGCTTTACTGAATTCTATTCCGGATGAGGATTATGAATAATCATTAAATGAAGCGAGTCAACACATCAGTCCGGTTGGACTGATGCATATAGAAGGCGGTTGTCACACCATATGGTATGGCAGCCGCCTTTTTAAAATAAAAAACTTTTGGAACAAAATGGACATATGTAATCAGGCTACCGGGAAATGGTCTGCAAAAACAGTTGCAGATATGCCTCCAGAAAGGCACGTTCCGGTCGAAAGGAGATGTAACAGTCACGAGACGCATACGCTTCACGCAGCACAGGGATGGTTTCATCGGACAGTGTCAGCTCAGAAACTGCTTTTTTTCCGACAGGCAGAGGCAAATAGCAGCCTTCCTGCCAGGTGTAGGCAGTTTTGGCAGTGGCTTTCTTTCTATGGGCTGGGTCTACAAACTGAGCCACTTTTTTATGGATGGCATAATCTTCCAATGGCAGATAGTAGTATTCCCTGTAATTGGGGTAAAAATACCGTAGCTTCCCTGTATACAGGGGGAATGTCACATCCAGATGATCTGCTTCTAAGTGAAAGGAAGCAGATGAAAGGGAGAAGCTGGTGTCCTTTGGGACAGCAAATGCCAGTTGGCAGGCAAGCTGCAAGGTATCTTCTGTCTGCACACAGGAGAGAACCGTTGGTTCACATTCTGGCAGGTCTTTGTAAAACAGAACCGACAAAAGGGGCGGCAGATTTTTCAGATCTTCTGCATTGTGGAGTAAAAGCAAATGTTTCAATTCTTCGGATTGGCGATTGGTATAGGTTTCATATACGGAAATCAATTCCCCGCCAGTGTACTGGTCTTCCCTGTCAATCTTCAGAAAGCGTTCAATGGTTTTTAATTTCAGATTTTCCAGAGAAAGCAATGGTTTCAGGGGACGAATCTGTTTCAGCAGGTCGATGCTGTTCATTTGGTCAAAGGGCATGGAGAGATTGTATTGTCCGGCGCAGCCTTTCAAAAAAGGAATGTCAAATGTGTCGCCATTGAAATGCACCAGTGTATCATATCCGGCGCAGTATGCGGTAAAGGCACGAAGAACCTGCTCTTCTTCCAGAAAACGTTCGGCCATCCACTGCACCAGTTTCCATTGGCGGCCGTCAAAGGAGAGGGCACCGATCAGATACAGAGAGGACGTTCCGGCAGACAGACCGGTGGTTTCAATATCAAAAAACAGCAGCCTTTCCGGGGTACCCAGCCGGTGTAACGGGTAGGGGCAGGGGGCAGTAAACACTTCTTCTTCGTAAATCATAAAGCAAAATCCTTTCGTCATGGTTTCTTATCTTTACAGCCATTTCTTTTTCGACAATTATATCTATAGTGTAACACGATGAAAAAAATTTGTACAGAAAAATCGAACAAATGTACTGTAAACCATGTACTATAAGGTTGTAAAAATAGTGGAGGTATGATAGAATAAAAACAACTGTGGCGATTCAGAACAGACTGTAAACAAGTAGACAATTACCTACTGTAAA
This sequence comes from Lachnospiraceae bacterium, assembly GCA_017457865.1. Taxonomy (GTDB): domain Bacteria; phylum Bacillota; class Clostridia; order Lachnospirales; family Lachnospiraceae; genus UBA2942. Next base: position 5,265 of record JAFTGN010000084.1, read on the forward strand.
AAATGGAAGAAAGGAATAAACAGATGATTGCGTATGTGAGAGGCTTACTGGCGGAGACGGGGGAGGATTTTATCATCATAGAAAGCAAATCCGGTGTGGCATACCAGATTCGGGTACCTGCCTCTGTGATTCCGGCATTGCCGGTATTGGGCAGTGAGGTGAAGGTTCATACGTATTTGCATGTGCGGGAAGATGCCATGCAGTTATTTGGATTTCTACAGAAGGATGATTTGAAGGTATTTCAGTTGTTGCTGGGAGTCAGCGGCATTGGACCGAAAGGTGCATTGTCTGTATTGTCTGTGATTTCCCCGGATGATCTGCGGTATGCGGTACTGTCCGAGGATGTAAAGGCCATTTCCAAAGTACCGGGGATTGGCAGTAAGACAGCCCAGCGGCTGATCATTGAGTTAAAGGATAAGCTGAAACTGGAAGACGTGATCCGGGACAGTCAGGGTGAGATTGAAGTGACTGTGGGCGCATCCGGACAGGGGGCAGATGCCCGTTCGGAGACAGTGCTGGCATTGACGGCTCTGGGATATTCTAACAGTGAAGCATTGAAAGCAGTGAACCAGGTGAAAGACAGCGAGGCGATGGATACGGAAACCTTGCTAAAGGCAGCATTGAAGAAACTGGCACTGTTTTAAATAAAGGAATGGGAACCATTTGAAATGGGGGAGTGAAGTGAAGCGACATATTGAAACAACCATTCTGGATGAGACGGAAAAGGTGGCAGAGACACAGTTGCGTCCCCAGAACTTAGACGAATATATTGGACAGGAAAAGGCAAAAGCCAATCTGAAAGTTTACATAGAAGCAGCCAAATCCAGAGGAGAGTCACTGGATCATGTTTTGTTTTACGGACCGCCAGGATTGGGAAAGACCACACTGGCAGGCATCATTGCCAATGAGATGGGCAGCAAGATGAAGGTGACGTCCGGTCCGGCCATTGAGAAGCCGGGAGAGATGGCGGCTATTTTAAATAATTTAGAGCCAAATGATGTGTTGTTTGTAGATGAGATTCACCGGTTGAACCGGCAGGTGGAGGAAGTGCTGTATCCGGCCATGGAAGACTTTGTCATTGACATCGTCATCGGAAAAGGGGCACAGGCCCGTTCCCTGCGTCTGGATTTGCCCAGATTCACTTTGGTAGGTGCCACCACCAGAGCCGGATTGTTGACTGCTCCCCTGCGTGACCGGTTTGGGGTCATTCATCGACTGGAATTTTATACCCCCCAGGAATTGCAGACCATTTTGCTTCGTTCTGCCCAGGTATTGCAGGTACAATTGGATGAGGAAGGGGCATATGAGCTGGCAAGACGATCCAGAGGCACGCCACGTATTGCCAATCGTCTGTTGAAACGGGTGCGGGATTATGCCCAGGTGCGTTACCATGGCAAGATTACAAATGAGGTGGCAAATGAAGTGCTGGACTTGCTGGAAGTGGATAAGCTGGGACTGGATACCGGAGACCGGCTGGTATTGCGCACCATTATGGATAAGTTTTCAGGAGGACCGGTGGGTCTCGATACCATTGCCGCTGCCATCGGAGAAGATGCAGGCACGTTGGAGGATGTATATGAACCCTATTTGATTCAGAACGGATTGTTGCAGCGTACACCCAAAGGCAGAGTTGCCACAGAACTGGCATATGCCCATTTCGGGTTGTAGAAAGATGAGGAACATATGGAGAAACAGACGTATACAAAGGTGGTAATCGATGGAAAAGTATATAATCTGGCAGGGCAGGAAGATGAAGCATATTTACAGCGTCTGGCAAGTTACATCAATCACACCATTGCTGGGTTGAAGGAGCAGGGTGGATGGCAGAAACAGACTATGGAGATTCGAAATCTGCAAATTTTCCTGCAACTGGCAGATGCCTATTTGAAACAAAAGGATGAGGCAGATCAGGCGTTGGAGCACCTGCGTGAGCTGGAGACACAGACGTATGATTTGAAACATCGTCTGATTTCCGGGCAGATGCAGTTAGAGCAGCTGCAGAATTTGCAGACCGAAGCGGAGAGTATGACGGGAAAGTTAGGACAGGCAGAGGAGCGGGTGACGTTTTTACAGACACAGAATGCAGATTTGAGAGCCCAGATCCAGCTGCTGACGGAGAACAATCAGGCACTGGAGGGGAAAAATAAGGCACTGGCAGAGCGGTATACCCAGTTAAAAAACCGAATCAAGAATCAAACATAAGATTGTGTACAAAAAATATTTGTAAAAATCAATGTACAGGGATACGTTGTGATGATTTTGGATACTGTGCATTACATGGAGGAAAGGAATGGCACTTGTAGAATTACTGGCTCCGGCAGGTTCTTTTGACAGTATGAGAGCAGCTGTCAACGCAGGGGCAGATGCAGTCTATATGGGAGGAACCAGATTTGGTGCCAGAGCATATGCGGAAAATCCCGAAGAGGATGATCTGTTACAGGCAATCGAGTATGTGCATCTGCACGGAAGAAAGCTGTATCTGACGGTGAATACATTGTTAAAGGAGCGGGAACTGGAAGAGGAACTTTACCCTTATCTGAGACCTTATTATGAAAGCGGGTTAGATGCGGTGATCGTGCAGGATTTTGGCGTACTGCGCCGGATTCGGGAGTGGTTTCCGGATCTGCCCATTCATGCCAGTACCCAGATGACCATGACAGGATCCTACAGCGCAAAAGCACTAGAAGCAGCCGGAGTGAGCCGGATCGTGACACCCAGAGAACTGAATCTGGCAGAAATTGCAGAGATTCGCAGACACAGCAGTCTGGAAATCGAAACATTTGTGCATGGGGCATTGTGTTACTGTTACTCCGGTCAGTGTTTGTACAGCAGTCTGGCAGGAGGCAGAAGCGGCAACAGAGGACGCTGTGCCCAGCCTTGCCGGATGGAGTACAGGCTGTACGGACAGAAGCAGGGCGGTCAGCCTCTCAATCAAAAGGAAGAACGATATCTGCTGAGTCCAAAAGATTTGAATGCCATCACATTGCTGCCGGAATTGTTTGCGGCAGGGGTGAATTCTTTGAAAATCGAAGGGCGGATGAAGAAACCGGTGTACACGGCCGGTGTGGTATCCATTTATCGCAAATATGTGGATTTGTATCTGGAGAAAGGAAAGAAAGGATACCGGGTAGATTCCACAGACCAGCAGAAGCTGTGGGATTTGTTTAACCGGAAGGGATTTACAGAAGGGTATTTCAAACAGCAAAATGGCCGGAATATGATCACCCTGACCAAGCCGGATTTTCGCCCGGGCAATGAAGCGTTTCAGAACGAACTGCAAAAAAAGTATATAGATGGCACATTGCAGGAAAAGGTCAGGGGAACAGTGACCATTGTGAAAGAAGCACCGGCTATGATGACCCTGGCTTTAGGAGATACAGAAGTGTGTTGTCAGGGACAGGTGCCGATGGCGGCCGACAATCGTCCTGTCACAGAGGAAAGTATCCGCAAACAGATGAGCAAGTTTGGGGGAACGGACTTTGTATTGGAACAGTTGGATGTGTTTGTAGAGGATGGATTGTTTCTGCCTATTCCGGCACTGAATGCACTGCGCAGACAGACCGTGGAAGCGTTGCGCACTGGGATCATAGAAGCACAAAAGCGCAGTGTGGGAAAACAGTCAGGAAAAGAGGCATCCAGCGTTTATGGGTCAGAAGGCGTTGGGGAGAAAGACGAAAGCAGAGCAGAAAAGGCTGTACAGAGTCTGGATGGCGTTTCAGAAAAGCCATTACAGGTCTGTGCCTCTGTGGAAACATTGGAGCAGTTAGAGGCAGTGCTTTCGGAAAAAATGTGCAATCGAATCTATCTGGACAGTCTGCTTGCACCACCAGCACAGTGGAAACAGCTGACAGAGCAGGTGCATGCAGGTGGCGCAGAAGCATTTCTGGCGTTGCCACGTGTGTTTCGGGACAGGGAAAAGCAATATATGCAGAATCATCTGGAAGCATGTAAAAAGGCTGGTTTTGATGGATTTCTGGTGCGAACCATAGAGGAATGGGGGTTCTTAAAAGAAAATGGCATATCCGGCAGATGGATTGCCGACCATATGTTGTATACATGGAATCAGGCAGCAATCAAAAGTGTATCAGATTTAGGAGCAGAGGAAACTACGGTTCCACTGGAGCTGAACTGCCAGGAATGGAGGGAAAGAGGCATCAAAGGCTCTGAAGTGATCGTATACGGCAGGTTACCTATGATGGTATCTGCACAGTGTCTGAAAAAGACCATCGGAAGGTGTGATGGTAAGCAGGAGATTACCTATCTTAAGGATCGAACCGGTGCCATGTTGCCGGTAAAAAACGTATGTCCCTATTGCGTGCAGGTGATTTATAATGGATATACCATGTCGATCCTGGATGAATGGCAGACAATCTGCGGTATGCAGCCGACTTCTGTGCGCTTGTCTTTTACCGTAGAAAACGGGACAGAGACCAAACGAGTGTTACAGGCATGGCGGCGGGTACAGGCAGGCGATGAGGAAAAACTGGATGTACCACAATTGACCAAAGGACATTTCAGGCGAGGTGTGCAGTAGGATGCAGGGATCTGCACATACTGTTGTATAGAAAAAGTGTAACTGTGCAGAGATGAAATGCGAACAGTTATGAAAGGATATATGTTGAGGGGGCGAGGGAGAATTGGAATTGGTAATTATCAATGCAGCGAAATATATGATTCTCTTTGCAGGGATCTTTTTTACGGCATTGACAGTGTTTGGCACCATCAAAGGAGATCATTATAAGGGAATGGCAGTATTCCATGTGCAGATGCTGATGATTGCGGTCATCCAGATTTGTGCATTGGCAGTGGTGACAGTACGGCTACAGTCAGTGGAAGTGACGGTATTTTATGTGGGACAAATCGCGTTTATTCTGGTATACCGGATCTTATTTCGGACAGTATACAAACAAAGCAACCGGAATTTGCTGGCAATCATGCTGTTTTGTATCAGCATCGGCATGATCAGTATGACACGATTGAATTTTGACAAGGCGTGCAAACAGTTTGTGATCGTTTGTGTGTTTTCTGTATTGAGTCTGGCGGTTCCGGTTTTGACAAGAAAGCTGACACATGTAAAGGTGCTGGCAGGTACATTGGGCGTATTGGGATTGATTTCCCTGATTGCAGTGCCATTGATCGGTTCTACAGAATATGGTGCCAATTTATCCATTGCACTGGGAACGTTCAGTTTTCAGCCTTCTGAATTTGTGAAGATCACATTTGTGTTGTTGATTGCGGTATTGTTGCGAAAACGGGATGATTTTAGACGGGTTTGTTTTGCCACCTGTATTGCGGCAGTTCATGTGCTGGTGTTGGTGGTTTCTACAGACTTGGGCGGTGCGTTGATCTTCTTTTTGACCTATTTGTGTATGTTGCAGATTGCCACCGGAAAGCCGGTCTATCTGATTTTAGGACTGGCGGTGGGTTGTGCGGCAGGATTTCTGGCCTATCGGATGTTTTCTCATGTCCGGGTCAGAGTGGCGGCATGGAGAAATCCCTGGTCTGCCATTGATACGTCTGGGTATCAGATTGCCCAGTCATTGTTTGCCATTGGCAGCGGCGGCTGGTTTGGTACCGGATTGTACGAGGGGAGTGCCAATACCATACCGGTTGTCATCAAAGATTATATCTTTTCAGCGGTGGCAGAGGAATTTGGCGGGATTTTTGCCATCTGTCTGATGGTGAATTTTTTCTGTTGTTTCTGTCAGTTTCTGCTGATTGCATCGAAATTTACGGTCAGGTATTTCCGGTTAATTGGCACAGGATTGTCTGCCATTTATGGCATTCAGACCTGCCTGTCTATTGGTGGTGTGATTAAGTTCATTCCGGCAACCGGTGTGACTTTGCCATTGATCAGTTACGGGGGCAGTTCTGTGTGCAGCACGTTGTTGATGTTTGGATTGATGCAGGGGTTATATCTGATTCATCACAATGAAGAAGAGCGGCATCGGTTAGAACAGACAAAACAATATATGATACCGCAAACCTTCCCGCAGGCTGCCAATGGAACTGCACCAGTGCAGGGCAGTCAGGGGAATGGACCAGCATCTGTTCGAAACAGTCAGGGATATGGTTCCATGCCGCCGCAGAATGCACAGGGCAGCAGACCACCCCAAAGTACAGGATGGAATCCGGAGTATCAAAACTGGCAGTATCGGGAATCGGTGAAGGAAAAAGATGACCAGTCAAACACAGGCGGGATTTGATGAGAAAATAAGGAGAGGGCTATGATAGAAGGGGAAAACTTAACGAAGGAGGAACGTCTGCAAACAGAAAAGCATCAGCGAAGGAAGAAAAATCGCAGCATTTATGGGATGATGGCTGTGTTTGGATTGTTCTTTGCAGGGATGGCAGCATATTATCTGTATTTTCTGGTATTTGCCAGTCCCACTACAATGAATAATTCTTATAATACCAGAATCAGCAGCCAGTCTACCACTGTCAGCAGAGGTTCTATTTTATCCAATGACAAAGAACTTTTGGCATATTCTATGGAACAGGAGGATGGTACAGAGAAACGATATTATCCATATGGGGCGGTGTTTGCCCATCCCATTGGATATTCTCAAATGGGTACCACAGAGCTGGAGAACAGTTACAATTATTCTATGCTGACTTCTTCTGTACCGATCTGGGAACAGATTTACAATGATATCATGGGGGAGAAAAATCCGGGAAATTCTATCTGTACCACGCTCAACGCAGGCTTGCAGCGGTTTTGCTATGATGTATTGGGGGAGCAAAAAGGAGCTGTGGTGGTGATGGAGCCATCTACAGGACGAATTCTGGCAATGGTGTCAAAGCCATCCTATGATCCGAACAATCTTGTGGCAGACTGGGATGCATTGATTTCCGAGGAGAACAAGGATGCAAATCTGTTAAATCGTGCTACCCAGGGATTATATCCGCCGGGTTCCACATTTAAGCTTTTGACAGAGCTGGCATACATCAGAGAAAATGGAGAGACCTGGCAGGCATTGCGCTATACATGTAATGGCACATTTGCGTATAATGGTTTGACACTGGACTGTCATGATGGACATGCCCATGGAGAAGTGGATGTGCGGTACGGGCTGGCCTATTCCTGCAATGGCATCCATGCCACCATGGGACTGGCGCTGGATCGGAAGGATTGGCTTGATATGTGCCAACAGTTTTTGTTTCAGCAGAAACTTCCGATTGAGATTGTCAATACCCCAAGTACCATCTCCTTAAATGAGGAGTCTTCTGACTGGGAGACGATTCTGACCAGCATTGGGCAGGGAACTGTGTTGGAAACACCATTGTTAAACTGCATGATTACCAGTACCATTGCCAATGGCGGTGTCATGATGAAACCTCAGTTATTGGATCGAATCGTGAATGTAGAAGGAAAGCTGGTACAGCAGATAGAGCCACAGGAATATGCCACATTGATGTCGGTTCCGGAGGCAACCACACTGGGGGCATTTATGCGTTCTGTGGTCAGCGAAGGCACTGGAGGCGGTGCAGAAAGTGAATATGGAGCAGTGGCAGGAAAAACCGGTTCCGCAGAATTTACCCAGGCAGGAGATATGCATGCATGGTTTACCGGCTTTGCACCGGCAGAAAATCCAAAAGTGGCCGTGACGGTGATTTTGGAAGGGGCTGGTACAGGAGGCGATGTGGCAGCACCTGTGGCAAAACAGATTTTTGATTATTGTCTGTCTCATGAAATCGGCACAGTGCAGTAATCTGGATTTTTCAGAAAAAAAGCAGAATTTTCATGAATTCATATAAAAATATCTTGCATGTCCTAAAAAAAAGCAGTATACTTTTTCTAGGTATATGTCACACCAACAGACAGGAGGAATTGCAATGGTAGAGGCAACAAGCTGTGGCGGTGTGGTGATTTTTCGAGGCAAGATACTTCTGCTTTATAAAAATTATAAGAACAGGTATGAAGGATGGGTTTTGCCAAAAGGAACTGTAGAAAGCGGCGAAGAATATGAACAGACCGCTTTACGGGAAGTTCGAGAGGAAACCGGAGTAGAAGCGACGATCATAAAGTACATTGGAAAAAGTGAGTATAGTTTTCATATCCCCCAGGACATGGTGGAGAAGGAAGTGCACTGGTATTTGATGACGGCAAACAGCTACTACAGCAAACCGCAACGGGAAGAGTTTTTTGTAGATTCTGGATATTACAAGTATCATGAGGCCTATCATTTGCTGAAATTTGCCAATGAAAGGCAGATTTTGGAAAAGGCCTATGACGCATATCTGGAAATGGGAAAAGAAAACTTTTGGGGAAGCAGAAAAATCTGAGTTCCCGGGGGAAGGTGCCTGCCGCAAAGATGTGATGCGGTGGGCATTTTCTGTTTAATAGGAAGTTCCTATTGGTAACAGAAACATTCTGTCACCAAAAAGTGGGACTCGCAGGATCCGACCTCTTATAGGGCAAAAGAGGGATTCTGCATTTTGATCATGGGGAAGGATGACGGTTACAAATATTCAAATCAGGAGGTTTTGGAAATGAATCAGCATTATGAACGATTACAGGTTTATTTGGATAAGAGGGCAGCATTGTTATCTGCCATGACATTGATGGAATGGGACAATGAAACACTGGCACCGGGAAAGGCGGCAGAAAAGACCGCCAGATGTATGGGGATTCTGGCAGAGGAACTGTATCATAGCATTGTGAATGCAGAGGCAATCGGTTTGATTCACCAGCTACAGGAGGAAGAAGATCTGACAGAAATACAAAAAGCGGTGGTGCGCACTCTGGCAAAGGAATTGGAGAAACTGGAAAAAATTTCTCCAAAGGATGAGAGGGCATACAGTGAACTGGTTTCCCGCAGCCAGATGGTATGGCAGAAGGCCAAGGTAGAAGATGATTACGATACCTTTGCCCCCTATCTGGAGCAGGTGGTAGATATGACCCGGAAGCGGAATGCCTGCTGTCGAAAAGAAGGACAGCGGCTGTATGATGTAAGTCTGTATGAATATGAAGAAGGATTTGGCATACAGGAACTGGATGTTTTCTTTGCGGAGTTGAAGAAAACCATTGTACCGCTGTTAAAACGGATTCAGGAAAGTGGTGTACAGCCGAATACCGATTTTGTGTACCGGACATATGAGGTGAAAAAGCAGAAACAGTTTAATTTGTGGTTGGCTGATTATCTTGGATTTGATCTGGAAAAGGGTGTGATCGGGGAAAGTGAGCATCCGTTTACCACAAATTTACACAATGAAGATGTGCGGATTACCACCCATTATGATCCAAACAATCTGCTCAGTGCCATTTTTTCTACCATTCACGAGACAGGGCATGCCCTTTATGAAATGCACATTCCGGATGAAATGACGCTGACACCGGTAGGGAGCGGAGCAAGCTGCGGCATGCATGAATCTCAGTCCCGTATGATGGAAAATATGATCGGCAGAAGCATAGCATTCTGGGAGCCGATTTTTGGAAAGTTGAAAGCGTGCTTTCCGGATCAGTTGGAAGATGTAGACCTGGATCAGTTTGTACGTGCAATTAACCGGGTGCAGGCAGATCTGATTCGAACAGAAAGTGATGAACTGACTTATTGTCTGCACATTATGGTGCGTTATGAAGCAGAAAAGAAATTGTTGGAGGAAAATGTACCAGTCAGTGAACTGCCTCACCTTTGGAACAGTCTGTATCAGGAGTATCTGGGTGTGGTGCCGGAACGTAACCGGGATGGTGTCATGCAGGATGTACATTGGGCAGGCGGTATGTTTGGGTATTTCCCTTCGTATGCACTGGGCAATGCATTTGCAGCCCAGTTGTATCACAAGATGGCACAGGAACTGGATATTCCACAGCTGTTACGGCAGGGGCAGATCAGTGAGATTTCAGATTGGCTGGCAGAGCATGTACATTGTTATGGAGCCACCAAAACAGCAGGGGAGATTTTGCAGCTTGCTACAGGGGAATCATTCAATCCACAGTATTATACCAGATATCTGACAGAAAAATATACCCGATTGTACAGGTTAGAAGAAAAATAATGCGTGAAATGCAAGGGGAATCTTTGTATTAGAGGTGGAAAAGATGGATGCCTTGCTTAGCCTAGCGATTACCGGCGGAGATTTTGGGTGGATTTAAAAACAAAGGATATTTGTGTGATTCCTGAACGGTTGTTGTTTCAAAACCGGTTTATCATAGAGGGAAAGCAGGCCATTGATTTTGTATGGAATGGAATATTTTGAGACAACGGAAAGATTGCAACCAAATCAGTGGCAGAGGAATGTCATCTGAATGACAGAAAAGTGGCATGAAAATGGCAGTGGATTGTCATTTACAGGGCATGCCAAACATGCTAGAATGATAGCGTGAAAAACTGTAAATTGCTCTTTCAATTGAGAGAACAGGAAAGGAGAAAGCTGGATATGGAGGCGGAAAAAGGCAGGATGGAATTGTTTCATGTGCATACGTATAGATGTCATCATGCCGGAACAGAGCCAGATGAAGCATATGTACAAAAGGCAATTGAGATGGGGGCATCCCGGATTACCTTTACAGACCATGCCCCATTTCCTGCAGATCCTTTCGGCAATCGAATGGACTATGCACAGTTATCAGAGTATCTTTCTTCACTGGAGACATTGAGAAAGAAATATGCGGATGTCATTGAGGTGAAGATTGGGCTGGAAGTAGAATATTTGCCAAAATATCAGGATTATTATGCGTATTTGAGCAAGTCAGGAAAGTTTGATGTTTTGATGTTGGGGCAACATTTTTTTCAATGGAAAGATACCTACAGTTTTTCTCTGGATGATCGTTTTCTGGATGCGCAGGAATATGTGGGAATCCAGCGCGCTTTGATAGAAGGAATGAAAAGTGGTTGGTTTCAGGTAGTGGCACATCCGGATCGCATGTTTCAAAGGTGCAGAAAGTGGACAGTAGAAATGGAAGACTTGTCCAAAGAACTGATTCACACAGCATTGGAACAGGATATGGTTCTGGAGCGGAATTTATCTTCTATGCATAAGGAATACCAGTATTGGAAGGAATTCTGGAATCTGGTGCCAAATAAAGCCAGAACCATTATAGGATTGGATGCCCATGCCACAGCTACTTTGGATTACATGTATGAAGCACCTTTGTGTGTTCCGAAAGTGGAGATAACAGGGTGAAAGAAGAATGTAATTGTAAGGTGTTTTAATAGCTATAAAATACAAATAATGAAAGAAAGACAGCAGACATTTTTGTGCGTTTCTGTACAGAAATTGTCAGGCTGTCTTTTTTGCGTAAAGGAAATTTCTATCAATTGCATTCATAATCTTCCGTAGGTTGCTTCGTAAAATCGTTGCTCGGCATGGGAGATGATGATGTAACGGAAAAATTCTGCCACCAAACAAGTGTCCTGCACAAAATATGTACCTAGGTGAAAGAGAAAAGGGTGAGATCATTCGGAACAAAAAACAATAGAACGCTTAAGACATGGAGCGTTTATAAAGAAATCATGTTTTGAGAGTTGAAAAAGGAGGATAAGGATTATGAAACACAAAAAAATCATTGCACTTACCGCCACACTGGTATTGTCTTTTGGTGTATGTGCCGGTTGTGGCAATCAAAAGGCAGCAGAGAATACCACTGTCACGGCAATGGAACAGGAGCCCACAGATGTGACCGTCATCGGCTCATCGGTATCTGTAGAACTTGAAGGGGAAAATGAAATAGAATCTTCATGGGAGAATCCATTTTCCTTTCAGGTTTCTGTAAATGATGTGGTCATGGCACTGCCTGCACCGGTACAGCAGATGTTGGATGCTGGTTTTATATTTCCGACAAATCTGGAAGACACGCTGGCAGCAGACAGTACTTCTACATTCCGCATGGAGTCTACATCTGGTGATACGATTCTGATCACACTGGTCAACACCACACAGGAAGAACTTCCATTAGAAGATTGCACGCTCTCTTTTCTAATGTTAGATCAGAATAGTGCAGAAAACACAGAAATCGCATTGACCGACGACATCACTTATGGAACATCGGAAGCTGTCGTTAGAAAATTCATGGGCGTCGAACCAAACGATGAGATCATTGACGACGGTGTGACCCATTTGACCTATCACAAAAATGGGGATCCACAGGAGTTTGCAGACTGGATAGAGTTTCAGTTTGAGGATGGAGGACTGACGGCTGTCCTGATGCAAGTCAATGCATATGGAGGGTATCAAGCATGAGAGATGATGGAATATCCATAAATGACATAGAACAATACGGACGAGAGGCTTTCCTAGAACAGTTCCCACAGGTGAATCCTTCAGAAATACTGGGACGAATGGTGATATCTGAATTTAGAAGTCGGTATCCCTACCAATATCTGGGGACAAATTGGGTAGAGCTGCTGGCAAATGGCATCATTCTTCATCAATACGAAGAGCAGAAAGACGGTAGTTATTGTCTGAACGAACTCTCTTTAGAGAAAAATACCTATTATCCGCTGTTTGTCCAGATGAAGGACGGTAGCACGTGGACAGCTGGTTTTTCTACCAATCATACCTTTGCACAGATGGGAAATCGGTTTATTTCCCAGGAAGCGATGGAAGAAAAAAGGTGGCAGGCCAAACAGGCGCGGAAAGAGAGGGAACAGGAGAAGACAGTGCAAAAAGCAAAAAAGAGACGGCGTTTTTTGTTCTGGATGTAACAAAAAGATTGCAAAAATATCCTTCATGGTTTATAATGATACTTAGTTGATGGAGATAAAAAGATAGAAACAGATACATTGCTTTTTCTTTTTATCCGAGCATAGAAAAAAGTATCATACATACATGGAGGAGGAAGATGGAGATGAAAATGAGTGAAGAAAAGAAAGTATCCAGAGGTCAGAGCAAGACCTCTTCCACAGCATTATCCTGTAGACGGTTCCACAAAGGCTTGGGCCTGCTGTTCCTGTCTGCCATGCTCAGCCTGTCCGCACTTGGATGTGGCTCTAAGGAAGATGACATCGGTCTGACCGGTGACATCCTCTACGGAGAGACACGGGCGGTGTTTGGGGAAGAGAGCAGGGAAGAATCAGAAGAAACTGCTGAATCCGAGAGGGAAACAGATAAGAATACGGAAAACAAGAAGTCTGACAAGACCACTAAGAACGGAGAGAAGAAAGAAAAGGAAACAAAGAACAACAAGGATGCTTCCTCCGACAAATCCACCAGGGCATCTGATACAAAGAAAGATGCCGGGAAAGAAGACAAAAAGTCAGATCAGAACAATGAGCAGACAAAGGATGGTCAGAAGACGGAAACCAAGTCTGATTCCAGGTCCGGTGACAGCAAGACTTCTGCTTCCGGTAGCAAACAGGCAGACAGTTCTTCCGGTACGACAGCCTCAAAGGATGCCGACCAGACCCGGAAGCCCCAGACAGACACCAGTAAGCAGACAGAAAAAGCGGCAGACAGCACCACAGCTGCTCCTACAAAGGCTCCGGAGACGAAGCCTTCCAGCCAGACACAGGCGGAAACCAGACCGGCTGCACAAACACCCACCCAGGCACCGACTCAGCCTGCTCCGGCACCTACCGAAGCTCCCAAGCCAACAAAGCCTGCGGTGACCCTCACCGGGATCAGTGCCGCTTACACAGGCGGTGCCAAGACAGAAGGAGAGAGCGTATCGGGCGCAGAGATTGCTGTGACCGCACAGTACAGTGACGGAAGCAGCAAGGCAGTAGGAGGCTGGGCGTGCGGCGAAGCCAACCAGCCCCTGTCCGCAGGAAGCCACACCTTTACGGTTACATATGAAGGGAAAAGCAGCAGCTTTACGGTCAATGTAGCGGCAAAACCGGCTCCTACACAGGCACCTACCGAAGCACCTACCCAGGCTCCCACCCAGCCTGCCCCCGCTCCCACAGAAGCACCACAACCGGCAACCTCACAGGCTTATATTGATGAGTTTATGAGAGGATTTAATCAGGCAAGAGTGGATGCGGGACTGCCGGGGGATGTGGGAATCAATCCGAAATGGAGTGGTTACGCACAGTATTATGCGGAATATATGGCAACGGTAGTGAGACAGCAATATGGGGGGCAGTTAACAAGCGATTGGCATAGTGCTATGACATTAGACTGGGCCCCAACGAATGAAGGTGTCAGCTATCATCCTACACCTTATGCGGCTGGATATGCACAGGCAGATCATATAGGGGCATTGCAGTATGTTGACTTTGGTGATGTTGGAGTTGGTGTATATTACAAAGATTTTTACTATTATGTGTGTGTACAGCAGTGGGAAGATGAGGATTATCCAGACTAAACTGACTACAGGAAGTTAGAAACAAATAAACAAAAACAAAGCAGTTCTAAATGGAACTGTTTTGGCAGGAAGAGAGACAGCGATGCCTCTCTTTTTTGTACCCTAAAATTCAAGAACAGGAGAAAAGAGAAAGTGAAGAAAAAGAGTGAACCTTTCATCAGGCGTGTCCTTGCGTTTCTCATGGCACTGCTGCTGACCTTTACCACAGGCTTGACAGACCTGCTTGGCAGCATCGGCGGTACTGTGACAGCGCAGGCAGCGGAGATTAACGGAAGTACCATTCTGACAGAAGCACTGAAAATGCTGGGCACCCCCTATGTGTGGGGCGGACAGACAGCCAGCAGTGTGGACTGTTCGGGACTGGTCTATTACATTTTGACCCAAAAGATGGGCATTACCAATGTTCCCAGAGATACCGCCACATGGAGCACCAGAGTCCACAGCGGTCTGACCCTGAAGGATTCCAATGGAAACACCGTGCCGGTACAGGTCAATGTATATGATTCTGCCAGCTATCTGAGTGCGGCATTGGAACCGGGCACCATCATCTTACAGAATGGCCATATGTCCATCTACGTAGGCGAGTTTGCAGGAGTAAACAATGGAAGCTTAAGCAACTTCCGTCTGGACACCCTGTATTCCGTGAAGAACCAGATGGTGAACAGATACGGCTCTGCCATATCCGGTCTGGCATCCAAACTGCATGTAGCAGGATACGACGCAGGCGGGGAGAACAACAACTTCTACATGGACGGACGTGCAGGCGGGGACAATCCTTCCGCATACAATAAATACTGGAGAGTGGAGGCAGTTGGGAATTCTTCCAATACAGCAGGTAATCCGGGACGAGGCGTGTCCCTGACCAACAGCAAGTTCGATAAGAACGGAGCAGTGGGGATTGTGGCAACCATCACACTTCCGACAAGAGGGAATATCAAGTTTACGAAAACAGGATCTCATACAAAGGATGCGGTAAAAGGTGCTACCTATGCAGTGTATCCGAATTCCATGTCTGATTCTGATGTACAGAAAAGACCTTCTTCCGGCAGAGTGACCACGTTCACAACTAATGCAAGTGGACAGGCTACCGTTAGTCTGGATGCAGGTAAGTATAAAGCAATCGAGATTACAGCACCTTCCGGTTTTGAACTGTCCGATAAGGTCTATACGGTGACAGCCACGACCAACGTGACCACCAACCAGTCTGTAGAGGACACAGAAAAGCCTGTTACCCTGCGGTTAAAGAAGACGGATGCCGCTACCGGCAAGTCCCTGACGGGCGCAACCTTCAAGCTGTTCTACCGCCGTGACAAAGACGGTACCACGCCGAAGAGTGACTGGAAAGAAACCACCAACTACTACTGGGAACCGGTGTCCACCATGAAGTACAAC
>JAFTGN010000085.1 GCA_017457865.1 Lachnospiraceae bacterium
CAGGAAGCTCTCATCTTTGAAAAAAATCATTTAACCCTACTATAGCAAATCCTGTTCCAAGTATCCATCTAAATGGGCATGAAAATATTTTTAATATTCATCTTTTTTTCTTTACATCTTAGAACAATTATACTATAATTTAGAAAAAGATTTCTAAATTTTGAACTGAAAGACAAATGGATTTTTAAGGAGAAATGCGTTATGGATGAAATGAAACAGGAACAGATGTGCGCCATCAAAAACAGGCTTCTGAATAAATTCCATGAATCCAATCTGACCATTTACAGATTATTGGAAGAAGCCAAAAATATCTCTGGCTTTTCTTTAAATTACGATACATTCCGGAAAACCCTTGACCCCAACTCTACCACTCTGGATATTTATTCAGTACTCGCCCTCTGCCGTTATTGGAACCTGGACGTTTCTTATGTACTGTCTTCCCCTGATACCGATGAAACCCCTATGCCCGATGCAGAAAAACTGGTCAATGCCAGCAAATTCCGCATTTTAGACGATGAAAAATATACCGGAACATTCCATGGATACATGTACAGCCATAAAGAAATGTTTTCCCACATTAAACATTTTGAACTGACCATTCACAAATCAGCCGAACATTTCAAAGCAAACATGTCACTCCATGCCATTACCAAGCCCGATGGCATACATGAAACGAAATTTCCAAAACATCTGACTGGTACCCCTATACTCGTAAATTCCAATGTCATTTTCATCATATTGACCAATAGCCTGGGTGAATTCTTTATTCTGTCTTTTAATTACACTCCATACCGTAGGGGAACTCTTTATTTCAAGCAAGGCTTTATTTTAAGTTGTGCCACTGAGGTTTCCCATCCTGTCTTAATGCAGAGATTTGTCCTGTTTTCCAAACCCATATCGCCTGAACATATGAAAGATCTGCCGGGTTTTCTGCTTTTAAATAGCCGTATCTTTCATGTACCTGCCGACGAATTGGAAGAATTGGCACAAGCTGATCCCAATATCAAAAAAATATTTGACCGTTTCGGATATTTACTGGAACACTCCCGAAAGGAAATGTATTGTATCAACGAAGCCCAGCTTTTGAATTCTTATGACCCTGCGGTATCTGTTAATGAAATTCTCAAAGGTCTGATTGCCATGAAAAGCGTTGCATCTGATGCAACCCGAATCTTTATCGCAGACAGTACGATCCTGGCAGAGTTCAGCAAATTGTTATAGAGCTATTTTAAAATGAAATATTCATCACCAAGCATGTTGTACGCTTCAATCAGATACGCATAGGCGACTAAGTCAATACGTTTTATGTAAGTGATCCGTTTTGCGTTTTTCACTTTCAAAGCGACATCCTGATATTCTTCCGCTTTTTCTATCCTATTGCAGAATTTTTGTCCTGATAGCATGGATGCCACAATGTAAAGGATAGAGCAGGCGTGAATACCAGCATTTTCACCATTGAACACACCTGAAAACACATGACCTTGTATGCGATCTATTCCATCAGCATAAAGAGGATATTCGTCTTTGCCAATGCTTCCTCGTCCCATAAGGCAGAGGCAGCTTCGTATAGTATCCGAGAGCACATCCTCTGGCTGCAAATCCAGAGCTCTGTACGCCAGCTCTTTCGCCACCACATTTTGGTAAACTTTGCCGACTTCTTTGAAATCGTCCATGCCCTGAAAAAGTGTCCAGCAGTCATACATTTGCTTAATCACTTCAAGTTCCTTGCCAGCTCCGAAAGGTATCCCTGTCGTGTGCGGAGCAAACGCAGTCAGCTTGTCTCCAAGGATACAGTTGATACCGGGCAGACTCACAGTGAGATCTTGTCCCTCTGTAAGTAGTAGCGAGTTTCTGATTGGCCGCTCTACCACTGTACTGTATGGATTCTCCTCAAAAAGGACATCCAGAAGAATGTTAAAACTTCTGCCTGTCAGTGGCGATTTGTAGAGAAATTTGTAATGTCGCTTCTCAATCTTGTTCCTGCCAATGCGTATGTCCTCTTCGGAATCAAGGAACGGAAATATCTTACCCGCCTCACGGATATAGCTATCAACATCAACACCAGGTTCAACAATAATATCTATGTCAGTGGACAACCTCATGGGCTTATCCAACAGGAGGAGAAGTGCAGTCCCTCCTTTGAAAATAAACGGCATCCCAGCTCGCCGGATTGCCTCAAGTAACCCAAAGGCATATATCGTCCGTTCGAGGAGTGCCGGGTCATTCCCGTTAACCTTCCGCAAATCCTCTATGTGATCTCTTGTGAAATTATCCTTTGATAACATTATCCTCTGCCCTCCATCTTTCCGGGATGAATATCCCGATTTCATTCTCTTTATTCCTTCTTCTGGCATATCGCAGCAGCCTTACCGTGTCAACCCTGTACCTCTCATACGCTGTATCAACTACAGTTTTATACTCTGCTTTGCTGTAAGTCAACTGGATTGTTTTGTCACAGAAAATGTCAACAAGCATCTTTTCTATCGTAATATCATGGGGACAATCACTAAAGAGGGGAGCCTCGCTCGTCCAGTCGAGGACGACAACCGAACCGGGCTGCCAATATCGGCTGTATTCTTTCCGGGAAGGTCTGTACATGACCATTCCTTCCATATCCCCTCTCAGGAAGTCAAAAACAAATGCCCCCACATCACGCTCAACCTGTATGAAAATCGTGTTTCTTGCAATCTGATGATTAAGAAACTCATTGAGCAGGGCACTCTCAAACATAGTAAATCCAATAAGCGGATACTTGTTATTTACTTTATCCCTGATAACCTTCGTAGTCTCAGAATATAAAGGACTATAGACATCCTTTTGCTTACCGTCCGAAAGGGAGTATCTGTTTCTTCCCTCATGCTGTAGCAAACCGAGTTTGACAAGATTGCCTACTGCCCAGATATAAGAGTTCTCACTAAGTCCATTATTTTCTTTTTTTAAAATCGAGACAATATCAGCCCTCCTGTATATCTGACCATGTTGAAGGTCATTTATCGCATACTCATACCACATCCAATCACCTCTAATCAATCGGCACAATTTTTATTTTTTGCCGATTGATATTATAGTATAGAAATCTCAGTTTGTCTATACATCAATCGGCACTTTTTTTATTTTTTGCCGATTGATTATTCGTATTTTCAATCTACCGCACATGAAACGAGCATCTGACCGCTCATCCCCAAGCGGTCAAATGCTCGAAAAAAATCAGTAATCAAGGGCTTTTCTCACACATAACGGTTATATCCCTTTGTAGCAGATATTTGCATTCTCTCCTTACCAGAGCCGGTTTGACTCACTGATATGTGCATACAGGCGGTTTAAATCTCTGGTATTGATCTTGTCATCGCCAGTCACATCTCCGCAGGCAAATTCGTATCCTTCCAGTGGATTGGTACCATTTACATGGGCATACAAGCGATTCAGGTCACGGGTATTCACTTTGCCATCTCCTGTCACATCCCCAATCAGGCAAAGCTTCACATCCTGTGTCACATCTTCGCTTTCTACTGTGATGTCATAGGTTCTGGTGACATGGTTTTCTTTGCTGACTTCCATCGTATACGTCCCAGTTGAAACAGATGGCAAAGTGTATGTATCGTCTGTGGATTCTACCCGTGCCACTTCCTCCGTTCCATTCAAAAGAACGATGGACGCAGGCGTGTTTTGTGTACCGTAACTGGTGATGGTACCGGTAAGGGAAACACCTGCTGCCTCTCCGATTGTAAATTGCTTCGTTACTACACCGGCATAATCTGCTCTACCAGTAATCGTAACGGTAGCCACACCAGATTCCACATTGTCTACATAAGAGAGTACATAATCCTCGTCCTCCGTCAGAAGCACTCCATCATAATAAACTGTAACCTCTGGGTATTTCGGAGTTCCATCATAAACATAAATTTCCTTTGACAACGTAATCTCTGCATCTGACAGATTCTGATTGGACATTCCATACACGACTGCTGTTCCCTCATTTCGTTTTGGAATATAAGTAAAGGATAAATACCCTTCCTCATCTGCAACACCCTGTGCAATGTATAACAAATTCTCAGAGGAAAATAATTGCTCTGCATACTCGTCCTGCACAATCACCATAATATACTCTGCTCCGGCAACCAGACCAGCAAATTCTGCAGACTGTCTTCCATCTTCCGAAGTCACTGTACCATAATAAATCGCTGACTGTACCAGTGCATCCAGTCCTGCTGATAAATCCTCTATCTGAATATCAGATTTAGACTGCATAAACATCGGATTCATCCTTTCCGTACTGTGGTCGGTTACTCCTGTGGTATAACTCAGTTCCATGCCCTCTGCCACAGGAGTAGTTTCCGGCACGATGTCCTCTGCAAAATTTTCTTCTACAAATATATCTTCCGATTCAGTCATGCTTTCTATTGATTCTTCTGGCAATGACTGGGGTTCATCAATAGATGTCACTTCGCTCTCTTCTGTGACAAAAGCGTCTTCTGCTTCTGATACAGGTTCCGTTTCCGTCACAAACTCCCACTCCTGTTCTGGCAGTAACTGCAAGGAGAGGGCATTTTTCTTAATGGATTTAGCAGGAGAATCAGAGATTGTAGAACTATAGTGAATAGTAGTTTCTCGTAAAGAATCCCCCCATACACCATTGGCATTCCAACTACCAACTGTAAATTCACAAATCAAAAGTTTCTCCCACTCAGCTTCACTACCTGCATAATAAATATCTTTTATGTCGCAATCAAAAAAAGCGTAACCTCCTATTGTTGTAACATTCTTTCCCATTATAATTGTTTCAATTCCATTACAACCATAGAAAGCCCCGTACCCAATTTCCGTTACACTGTCCGGTATTATAATTTCTTCTAAATCATAGCACCTATAAAATGCGTTACCTGCAATGTTAGTGACTGTATCAGGAATTTGGTATCTAGATTCCTTTTTCTTTTCTGGATATTTCAATAGCTTTGTTTTGTTTTTATCATACAACACTCCATCCTGGCTACTGTAAAACTGATTTTCTTCATCAACATTGATTTTTTCTCTACACCGATAATAATAACCATAAAAATCTCCATAAAAACTTTCGTCCAAATCAGTCACATGTTTTCCTATATTCCATGTTTTCATATAATTATCTACCGAATCATATGCACAAAATATCGGTGAATCTAATTTTATATTACTATCAATATTTATTGTTTGTATTTCGCCATAATAAAATGCTTCTGAACCAATCTTGACCAGTCCACTTCCCAATGTAACTGTTTCAAAATGACAGTAGATAAATGCCTTTTCTCCTATTTCTATCACACTATCCGGTATAATCATTTCTTTCAAACTACATCCCCGAAATGCCTCTTCTTGAATAAGGAAAACTCCATCTGGTATGGTAACGTCCTTTAGATGATAACAGTATGCAAATGCACCTTTTTCAATCACTGTTACTGTATCAAAAATCTGATAATTTTCACCTTCCTTCTGTACCGGATATCGTATCAATCGAGTCTTTTCCTTGTCATACAACACTCCATCCGAACTGCTATACACCTCGTTTTTATCATCCACATTAATTTCCTCAATGTAAGTTGTATATACATCATCTAGGTCATCCTGTATATTGGTCACATGCTCCCCTACATTTAATATTTCAATATGCATAAATACATCTTTTTCTACTTCGGCATTATAATCAATGTTCAAGACTCTGATATTACAACGATCAAATGCTTTTGAGCCAATTCCAGTGACCGATTTTCCAATTGTAACCGTTTCAAGATCATGGCAATCATAAAAGGCTTGCTCTCCTATTTCTGTCACACTATCCGGTACTACTATTTCTTTTAAATTACTACACCCTTTAAATGCTCCCTTTTCAATAGATTGTACAGTATCAGGAATTTGATACTGATTAACTTCTTTCTTCTGCGGATATCGTACAATCTGAGTCTGTGTTTTGTTATATAATACTCCATCTACACTGCTATAAAATTGATTTTTGCTATCTACATTGATTTCACTGAGTAGTTCAGAACAATCACTATGCGTTTCCATATTCAAATACAGTTTCTCATCTAGTTTTGTTACGTGCTCCCCTATGTTTAATATCATCGCATAATCTGATTTTGGCAAATAAAATGCCCAACCACCCACTTCCGCATCACAATCTACATTTAATATTTTCATGTGACTATGATAAAATGCATGTGACTCTATTTTTTTTACACTTTTTCCAAGTGTAATCTCCTCGAGCTTCTCACAATTATTAAACGCATATGCTTGTATTGTTTTTACGGCATCAAGCGTCTCATAATCTATGCGTTCATTTTTGCTCGGATATTTTATTAACATAGTCCTTTCACTATTATATAATACTCCATTCACACTACTGTAAAATTTATTTTCAGTGTCTACGTTAATTTCTTTCAAAAAATCATTATGATAAAATCCTTTATCCAAATTTGTCACGTGTTTTCCTATCTCCAATATACTGTAAGAACAACGAGAAAATGCATTTGTTTCAATTTCTGTATTGCAATCAATTTTCAACGTCTCTATATTGCAAAATTTAAATGCTTCTCTTCCAATATATTTTACATCTTTTCCTATCGTAACATTTTTTATGGCACTGTAATAATTAAACGAAAAATCCGAGACAGTCGTTACTCCATTTTCAATCACAACCTCCTGGATTTTAGAACGATATTGGTACCAAGGTATTTCTGCTGTATATTTCCATTCTGTCATCTCTCCTTTTCCAGTGACTGTCAGCATACCGGATTTTCTTAATTCCCATTTCAATTGTTCTCCGCAATCACCTGATGCAATTACAGCATCTAACATAGAAATCTCCAATTCTTTTGGATGACTTTTCATTTCTATGTTTTTTGTCACTTTTTCCTTTTCGTTTCCTATCCACAAAGAATATTTTCCATTGTACAGACAAAAGACTGCCGTACCTTTTTCATCTGTTACTGGTGCAATCTCCAGTCCTGTTCCATTGATTGTCGCATTCGGGAAAGGATTGCCACTTTCATCCGTCACAGTTACTTTTACTTGATATGCATAATATGGACACACAGAAAATCCAAAATCATTTTTGACAATAGAATAATGCCAGTCCGTAAGTTTATATATCTCCTTAAAAAGCGTCACTGTTATTTTTTTATTTTTTACAAATGTAACCCCTGCAGATAAGTCGATTTTTACCGAAATCTCTCCACCTATGCATCCCACTGTTCCACAGTCATGTCTCACTGTATCATTTTCCTTGATCACATTATTTTTTCCACTTAATTCAAAACCAAATTCTGCTGTCAAAAATGCGGATGCTATTTTATCATCCAGAATCACAAGCTTTGGTTCCAGAGAAAGTCCCAAAAAAATGGTTGCTTCTATTTTAAGCCCACTATCCTCCATAGTTGGTTTCTCTAATATTTTTTGCCAACCACTTTCATCATCCCACATAAATCCCAAAGCTGCTTTTAAATTAATCTCTAACGATAACTCTCCTTTAAATTCACAAATAAACGATGGCGTAAATGACACAAAAACACCCGTACATATTGGAATATCAAACCTCCCCAATGCGACACTTAAATCTGCTTCTCCTGATGCAGATACTTCAAATGATGTTTCAGCATCTATTCTAAATTTTATGTACTGGTTTTTTCTACTAATATAAATATTTACACTCGCCGTAACGCCTACTCCCACTTTGCATTCAAATGAACCTTCTGTAGATATCTTCACCCTACTCTTGCTTGGGCTACCAGAATTTTTTGATTTCCATTCATCCTTTATTTGGTAAAACTCCTTTTTTATTTCCTTCTTTACACTTTCACTGGCAGAAATTGCCCTGACTCCTACTTTCGGTGTTTGTTGATCCAATCCCACTTGAAGAAAACTTGGATATAGACTTGTTCTAATACTTTGTCCTGACTGATTGATAGTTGCTTCTGCTACTTTCTCAATGGGTGTCACACCGTCTTCCAAATTGCTATTATCTACTGTTACCTCATTATCAGTTCCGTCATTCTCTATCTTTACATAGTCAAATATATCTGCTAGCTCTGCCTGTGTATCCTCCTGTATTGTAACCGTACTTCCCTTGACAGTCACTTTTGCAATTTTCACCGCCAGCACACTGCCATCTGCATACTCATATGCAAGGGAATTTCCTTCTTTCAAGTTTGTCACAAGGCTATCTGCATTGGTGATTGTATAAGTTCCATCCCCATTTTCCTGTACATGGTTTTTCTTTGCCTGTGCTGCTTCTTCGATGACCACAGTTTCTTCACCATAAACAGCAAAGTTGGTCGTCTTATCCTCATCCAGATTCAGTACCAGATCCTGCGGGAAATCCTCTACTGTCTTGCTCAAAAATTCCTGCATTTCCCGGGTGTATAAGCGAGTTGTATGTTCCTTGGATAAAGGCTCATGTGTCTCTGCATCCATCAGATATGCCGTTGCCAGAAAATATTCCGGCATAGAATCCGTCTCGATCACAACTGCTGCTATTGTATCTTCACTTGATACAAATACATGACCGGAGAACAACATCTGCACTCCATCTTCTGTATAAACAGCCACAACAATTTCGCTATCTCGATCTGTCTGGTATTCAATGGTCGCAATCTTTCCTTCAATACTAATCTCATTGATAAAACATGTTTGATTTGTATCTACATCTTCTTTTTGAAGTGTATTGGAAATCAAGTTTCCTACGGAATTGGTTCCAATGATCTCTGTATTATTTTCTGAAATTATATTTTCCAAATCCCTTCTATTTTGTATAGATACTTCTTTTCTATTCCCATTCTGTGCCGCTGACACAATATCAACCGAAACCAGCAAAAACATAATAGTTAAGATTAAAAATATCGATAAAATTCTTCGCCTCATATTATAACCTCCTAAAAATCTTTATTTTTTGTATTTCATTGCTATAATCATCCTAACAAATTTTCGCATTAAAAAACAGCTGTGAACAAAATGTTCCCATTTTCCTTCACAACTGTCACACCATTCCATTTATCATAACAGCAAAATTTCCATCTATAATAATATCCTTTTCTTCCACTTTTACATTTATAGCCATAATCGTTATCGTCCCATAATAACAAACACTACCAACAATGTGGCGAGTATCCATATTCTTATCTTCTCTTTCATACAAATCTTCCTCCTTATAAAGTTTTTCTATAAAAACAGGGAGAGACACCTTTACTTACCTATCTCAATCATAAGTTTCCGGTATCTCTCCCACTCCAATTTTACTGCAAATGAATCTGCCTACCTGTGTTGCTTATTCTGTTTCATCTGCATTTTCCCGATACAATTTGTATGTTCCGCCGACAGTGCCCTCACCGCCGATCAATGTCAATACGTCATCTTGAATATCGAATTCGTAGCTGCAATCATGGACTGCCTCATCTGCAAAGTCCATAGACAATTGATTGCCCTTTAGCTTGTAGCTATAATCGTAGTGCAGTTCTTCAAGATACATACATCCATTGCCCTTCCCATCGAATTCATACTGTGTGTATTTGTCATAGACCCATGTGCCTTCCATCACATCAGCTGAACCATGTACCGGTTCACAGGCAGACAAGATTGCAGAAAAAAGGATGGCTGCAATTGTCGCAACATACTTGTTTTTATTCATTTTCTTTTCTCTTCTTATAGCTTCCTGCCAGACCAGCTGCTCCTACAGCTGAAACCCCTAACAATCCTACCCAGAATACAAATAAGCCATTGTCGCCAGTATCTGCTGCATCATCTTCCCCAAGTGTTTTGTCTGGCTTTGTCTCTGTCGGTTCTGTCTCAGCAGGTGCTGTGGTCGGCTCCTCGGTCTCTACTGGTGCTGTAGTTGGCTCTTCTGTCTCCACTGGTGCTGTAGTTGGTTCTTCTGTCTCCACTGGCTCTGTAGTTGGCTCCTCGGTCTCTACTGGTGCTGTAGTTGGCTCTTCTGTCTCCACTGGCTCTGTAGTTGGCTCCTCGGTCTCTACTGGTGCTGTAGTTGGCTCTTCTGTCTCCACTGGCTCTGTAGTTGGCTCCTCGGTCTCTACTGGTGCTGTAGTTGGTTCCTCTGTCTCCACAGGTTCAGAAGTTGGCTCCTCGGTCTCTACTGGTGCTGTAGTTGGCTCTTCTGTCTCCACTGGCTCTGTAGTTGGCTCCTCGGTCTCCACAGGTTCAGAAGTTGGCTCCTCTGTTGGCTCGATTACAGGAATTTCTTCTGTCTCTGTGTAACCGCAGACGGAGCAGGTTCTTTCCTGACTGCCCTTTTCTGTATCAGTTGCTTCCTTTACCACATTCCAGTCACCAAAGGTATGTGCAGCTTCTTCGATGATACTGCCGCATCCGCATTCTTTCCAGTGATTCTTCTCATCAAATACATAAGAATCGCCATAGTCATGCTCACCCTGCGGAATGATGGTATCCTCTAAAGTGATTTCTTCGGTTGCTTCTGCATCTGCAAAAATCTTACCACAAACGGAGCACTCATAATACTCGATGTTCCCATCTTCCTCATGTGTTGCTTCCTTTGCCTCTACCTTTACAAGGGTATGTTTAGCAGGAATAATCTTACCAGTGCTGAGCTTTTCTCCACAATCTTTGCAGTATGTATCACCGGTATATCCGTCTGTGCAGGTTGCTTCCACTGCGCCACGGATCTCTGTATGCTTGTGATTGGACGCATCCACACTACCATATGCCACACCACACACTTCACAGATTGCCTTCTGTGTACAGGTTGCTTCTCCACCGCTGTGTGCCGCCTTGTCAATGATATTGCCACAGCCAACAGTCTGGCACTCTTTCCAGTGATCTGTCTCATCAGAAGACCACACATCTGCCGGATTATGTGCTTCCTTCTCGATGACGGAACCTTTCTCAATCAGTGCATTACAGGAAGCGCAATACTGATCGCCTGTATAACCTTCCTCATAGCAGGTGGCTTCCTTCTGATCTTTCACATAAGTACCGCCTACATGATTGTGAGAATCCACAGTTCCATACTCAAAAGTCTTGGTTCCCTTCTCACCGCATACTGTACAGCTTTCATAATAGACTGCCTTTGATACACAAGTGGCAGCAGACTTCAGATATTTTGCATCTGCAACCTGTGCATATGTATGTGCAGCCAGTGGAAGCTCTGCATCAGAACCGCTGATGATTTCTCCACACTCATCACAGATGGTGTATGCTTCGTGCCCCTGCTTCTGGCAGGTAGAGCTTTCTGCCGGATGCTCTGTGGTCTTGGTATGAGAGCATGCAACATTCACTGCACAGCTTGCAGTAAATCCACCCTCTTCTGTCGTTACCGTAATGGTTGCAGTACCTTTCTTCACACCTGTTACCACACCTGCTGCAGAAACAGTTGCCACAGAAGGATCACTGGATGTCCAGGTCACATTCTGGTTGCCTGCATTTGCCGGAGATACGGTAGCAGTCAGAGTCTCAGTCAAACCTGTTTTGGTGGACAATGTGGTCTTGTCCAGAGAAACACCGCTGACAGCAGCCGGTTTTTCCTTCACTGTCACAGTACAGGAAGGTTCTTCCGGAGTCCAGTCTATTCCTTCATACTCTGGATCACTCACGTCAACATTGATCATCTTCACAGTGTAATCTCCAACCGCCGTAGCAGTACAGGTAAATGTCATGATCTGTGTAGGAGAAGCACTGGTATAGCATCCACCGCCGTACACGATGAAGATTTTACTTGACTCTGTAAATTCAGCCTTCTCAGAACCAAATTTCGTTTGCAAACCATCGGTTACACGGTAAGAACCTTCGTTGTAGGTCAGTCCATCCGGTACCACGATTTTAAACTCAAACCCCTGCATTCTTTCCACCGCACCCAATGTAATGGTATAGGTGATGATGTCACCAGGGTACACCTCTGCCTGATCCGGTGTAATGGTAATCTCGGTTGCGCCTGCTGCAAATGCAGTCTTCGGGCAAACAGAAAATGCCAGCACCAGACAAAGCAAAACGCCTGTCAATTTTTTCAGCATTTTAATAGCCTCCTTTGAAATTTTTTATAACTGCTCAGTATCTTCACAGTTACATTTTTATATATCCAGCCTACCAAAGCAGGTTAGATTCATTGATATGGGCATACAAGCGATTCAAATCTCTTGTATTGATCTTGCCATCTCCTGTCACATCTCCACGGGCAAATGCATCGCCTGTCAATGGATTTGTGCCATTCACATGGGCATAAAGCCGGTTCAGGTCACGGGTATTCACCTTGCCATCCCCTGTCACATCTCCGAGGAGATAGTTTTCCACATCCGGTTCGTCAGATTTCACTGTGCAGGTAAACGTCCTGATCAGTCCCGGATTTCCTTTTGGATAGATCGTGATGGTCAATGTGCCACGTTTCAACAACGTCATAGTTCCACTCGCATGATCCTCTGTATCATACTCCACAGAAACCATAGAAGGATCCTCTACTTCTATGACAAACTCGTTATAGTCACCACTTGATGTATATTGAATCCACCACTTTAATTCCTCTCCCACTTTATGTTCACTCCAGAAAGGGTAATAATATTCTCTGCCATCATTCCACCAGATTGCATCAATGGAAGTGGGTACCCCCACTACCTTTGTCTCGCCACAGCGTTTGCAATGCAGTGTGGCATTGCCATTTGCATCTACAGTTCCCTGTAATTCATAAATGTGGCCATTGACGATAGGTGTCACATGAACAGATGCCAAATTGTTCCAATCGATATCATAAAAAGTATTTGTCTCGTTGTTCCATGTATACCAGATCAGCTTATTTCCAGATACCACCGGTACACAATCAGACAGATTTCCTGCTACACTGTAAATCTCACTGATCTGATTGCCGTTCCCATCCACCTTGGTATAAAATACTTCATTGTCTCTAGACCACACCAACATGTAGGTTCCATCCGGCAATGTCACAAAGTGAGGGGTACGGGTAGATGTCTCTCCCTCTGCATAGTCAGTAATCCAGTTGGTTCTAACTTCAGATGTCTCCTTGTCCTGTGCGATTACAAACACATTTCGTGTGGTTCTGGATGTATTGGAATCGTCCTGCATGACAGAATTCCCTGCCACCAGATACGCTGTATCGGAAATCTCAAATCCACCTAAAGATGCGCCTGTCACATTCTCTCCTTCTTCTCCTGGAAAGACCAGTAAGTTCGTCACATTACAAGTGCAATAATAAGTAGGTGTAAATTGACCAGTAGATGCATCTGTCTGATATTGAACCAACGCAATCCCACGGGGATGTGCATCTCCATGATCTACTGCTACGATTCGATTATTCTCCACTTGAATAAATTGATTAAAGGAATGACTAACATAACCTTCTCCTACCCCTGCGACTTCCGTAAAAGAATCTGTAATGGTCATCGTCTCCATATCCAGTTCGATGGTCACATTTGCCTGATGGTTATAGCCGTCAGCACTCTGATACATCTCATGAGCAGTACGAATCAACAAATACTTGCCGCACTCCGCAAATCTGGCACTGCCTGCATCAAATGGACAGGTGGTATTGCAATCATACAAGCCAGTGGATGCCATCCGGTTCCATGACTTGTCATATTTGGTAATCCGAAATACTTCCACCTCTGGAGATTCCTTCGCATTACTCTGTCCTGTCAGTAGATAATAATTGTCAGCCGTCTCATAGAATCCCCCAAATATAGGCAACTCTGTTGCTACAATCTTGTGTCTCAGCAAGTTGTAATCGCTGTCATAATATTCCACCAACACAGCCTGTGTACTGTCTAAAAATTGTACTCGCATCAGTGTTCCATCCGGGCAGGTGGTCAGATAAGACTTGATCGTCTCTGTCCACCTGCTGTAATTCTGCCGTTCTACATTAGACCCACTGTATGTATCACAGGTGACGGTCACTGCACTGGCGGAAATGACCGGTGAAACCGTCAGTACCAAACCCCACACCAGTGACAGAAGTCTCACAGCTGATTTTC
>JAFTGN010000086.1 GCA_017457865.1 Lachnospiraceae bacterium
CAGGAGGTACAGAATGGGAAAGTTTATCAACCCCGGAAATGCTGGATTTCAAATTGTGCGCAATGATCACTATGTAGACAAATCCGGAATCATTGGTTTGATCAATGAAACAATTGATAAACCAAGGCGGTTTACCTGTATATGCAGACCTCGTCGGTTTGGAAAATCGTTTGCTGCCGACATGTTATGTGCATATTATGATGTTTCCTGTGACTCCCATACACTGTTTGATGATTTGGAAATTGCACAGGAGGATTCCTATGAAGCACATTTGAATCAATACAATGTGATTTATCTGGATATCACCAGCTTTCTTTCGGATGCAAAGCAGAATAATATACGAATAGAAGATGTAGTTCGAAAGATAATCCATGATTTAAAAGAGGAATTGGAACAATTGCAGCCGGATCTGGCATCCAAAGATGGACTGACAGATCAAATGCTGGGGTTTGTAGAAGCAACGGGGCGGAAGTTTGTCTTTGTGATTGATGAATGGGATGCATTGATTCGGGAAGCATCTGGAAAAAGTGACGTACAGAGTGCGTATCTGAATTTTTTGCGTGGTTTGTTTAAAAATGGGAACTTTACCAGAAAGGCAGTTGCGGCTGCTTATATGACAGGGATACTGCCGATTAAGAAAGATGGCTCCCAATCTGCCATATCAGATTTCAGGGAATATTCCATTCTGACACCGGGGCGTTTTGCGAAATACACTGGTTTCACAGAGGAAGAAGTCAGGAGACTGTGTATGGAGTATGACATGGATTTCAAAAAGGCCAAGGAATGGTATGATGGCTATTCCTTAGGAAATCTGACGTCTGTTTACAATCCGTATTCTGTCATGATGGCAATGGAGAACCAGCGATATCAATCTTATTGGCAGCAAACGTCAGCGGCAGAAGCTCTGCTCACTTATATTGATATGGATGAAGATGGATTGCAGGATGAGATTGCCAGGTTGATCAGTGGGGAATGGATTGCAATCAAAACCAGTGGGTTTCAAAATGATTTTGAGACATTCCACAGCAAGGATGATGTGTTGACACTTCTGGTACATCTGGGATATCTGGCATATGAATGTGATGATCAGGGAGTAGAAACTGTATGGATTCCAAACGAGGAAGTACGGATCGAGTTTCATAACATTCTGCGAAAGGGTAAACACCAGGAATTTCTGAAATTGGTGAAAGCTTCCGATCAGTTGTTAGAGGACACATTACAGGGGAATGGGGAGGCAGTTGCAGCTGCCATGGAGAAACTGAGGGCATCTCACTATGCACCTACGTTCTATAATGATGAGCAGACACTCCGGTCTATGATTCGAATGGCCTATATTACTTGTGTGGATCAGTATCTAAAGATAGAGGAGCTTCCTTCTGGAAAAGGATTGGCAGATGTTGTGTTTATTCCTACGAAAAAATCATGGATGCCTGCAATGGTGATTGAGTTGAAGTGGAACAAAAGCGAACAGGGTGCCATTGCACAGATTAAGGATAGAAACTATCCGGCGGTTTTGAGAGGAGTGAGCGGAACAATTCTGTTAGTAGGAATCAACTATGATGAGAAGACCAAGAAACATAGTTGTATGATAGAACGGATGAACCTCTCATAAAATGATCATATTTTGTAAAAACAGTTTATTTGCAGAAAGCGGCTTATACGATGGGAAATAAGCCGCTTTTCTGATATAGAAAATGTTTTTTGATAAAATAATTTTATTCTTTAAATTCAACAATTAGTGTGTTGCCATTGCAACTCAGAATTTGAACTTTATCACCAACATGAAGTGGAACCTTATTCGATGAAGTTACATTCCAAATTTCATGATTTATGTATATTTTTCCATGATAAGGTTCACATTCTTCTATCACAGTCGCATACTTAGAGAAGAAACTAGTAGGAGTGTTAAAATCAACGAGAAAATTCTTTCTGTAACATGTTGAAATAGTTAAAAGAATAATTAACGAAGCAAGAGAAAATAGTGCAAAAATAAAAAGTTGTACAATAAAAGTACAGCCAGTAATTGCAGATACAATTGCGGCAAGAGTCCCCATAATAATGGCAATGGGTATCAACTGTAACTGAAACAAAAGACAGGTTATGACAAATAAAATGAAAAATACCAACCATAAATATACCATAATAGCCCTCCTTTGCTGAATGTTTCTATCCATAAATGTGAGTTTCAACTTATATAGATAGAAAATTTGTAACTATTCGGGAGTCACTATTCTGCGAAGGTTTTGCGAAGCAAAATCCTGAGTTTTGCAGGCAAAAATTCCATCGACAGAGTCGATTTGGAATGGATTTTTGCCCGTAACTGTGAGGGTACTGAACAGTTACGAAGATTTTGTTTATGATGATAGTGTACTACATATAACAGACGTGGGTTTTGGAAGATTTTTGCAAGTGATTTTAAAAAAATTTTAGGAGAGTTTTTCAAAGTTTTTTCAGAGAAATGCGGATGCTGTAGACATATGAAGAACAAAAGAATAAAATGGTAGAAAAGGTAAAAAATACAGCATTCAAGGTTTAAGGCTAGTCGGAATACAGGTTTAAGGAGAGGAGTAGGATATGAAAACAAAAGCTTATATGGATATAAACAAATTGAATTTTGGAAATTTGTGCAATCTAATTCAAAAGTTATCTCGCCGAAAGGAAACACAGATTCAAACAGTAAGGAGACTGTATTCTATTGTAGTGGATGAGTACGTGTTCGAGCCTATAGAGGCCAGTACAGCCAGCTACTTGTTTCGAGGTCAATGTAAGGTAAACAAGGATGTAAGTGATGCTGCGCTTCATGTTTTGAAAGAGCAGGAAAGTTTTTCTAAGGTAAAACAAAAAGTTGTATATAAAATTTTGAATCAGATGAGTACATATGACCAGGGAAATTTTATAAACAAATTAAAAGAACTGGTTTCGATGCTGAAGTATGATGAACTGGAACTGAAAAAATATATCGATCTGGATAGTAATTCCCATAAGGATAGGAGTCTGATATTTGTAACCAAATGCATTTTGTGGTGTATGATTTGTGAAAATTCAGATGAACCGGTGAATCGTATTGCATTGAAGAATAAACCAAAGAGTTTGATCACATATGATCCCCATAGCTTGGTGCAATCACGTTCTGGAAGTACAGCGGTTTCCATTGTTTTAAGACAAAATCAGGATCATTCATTTATTGAAAAATATTATGATTTTTATCGTTGTTTGGAGTATATCAATAAAAACAAATTACTGATAGAATATATAAAATGTAGTCTGGAACAAATAGAAATATACATCACAAAACTAGAAGATGATATGGTGTTCAGAAGATTAGACACAGAAGAGCAGTATATAGAAGCCTCTGGATTGGTAAATAAATATATTTATGAGTTTCTTCCCAAAAAGTGTTGGAAGGGAAGAAAGTTAAGTGATATGGTGTATAATGGTTTAGAGACACATAAATGGACAGGGTATGGTTATTACAAAAAAGACCAATTGGTTGCATTCTTGGATTATAAGATCAGAACAGATGGCAGTATAGAGTTAGGAACAGCTTTGGTAGAAGAGCAGTATAGAAATAAACATTTATCCCGTAGCATGATAAACTTTTTTAAATTGATGTTTTTTAGCAGTGGGTTTTTCTGCGGTACATATGAAGAAAATGATCCCATGCGTTGGGTGTTTGAACAAACAGGATTCAGACCCAATTTGTTTTTTGATCCGGAAACGGAGATAGAATCTAATATGATACAAGAAAGGATAAATCCGAAATCTCCAAATCAATTGACCAATTCAGTATATTATTATTGTTACAGTTTAATGGAGGAGATATTAGAGGAAATACAAGAAGTGATTCTCTCTTAGTGAGTATTATACTAAAAACAAAGTATAATGATGTAAAGGAGTGTTATTTTAATATTTATCGAAGATTAAAAAGAATAATTGCCTTTCTGACAAAATCTGGTATGATAATAGTAAGGAAAATAGAGAGCGATTGCCAGAGATTTGTATGCAGTGCAGACAAAAGACGGTACTGTTATGGGAGACAGGAGGACGGCTTATGTCAGAATTTTCAGAATATTTTAAAGAATGTGTGAATCATTGTGGGAAGAAACGATACCAGCTGGCATTAGAGAGTGGCATAAAAGAAGCCATGATCAGCCGCATGAAGGCAAGTGAGAAGGACGTGAGCCGTCTGTGTAAGAAACCGGAGCTGATGGAGCGGCTGATTAAAGCCATGAATCTGCCGGAAGAGCAGAGTATTCGGCTGTGGAAACTGTACCTGCAGGAATTAAAACGATGTCCGGGGTATGAATATCTGGTTGCCAATATCCAGTTGTTGGATCAGTTTCGTATGATGAAACAGACAGTGAACCTTCCTTTGTCCGAGGGAATGGATTTGCAGGATCAGCAGATATTGTCTGGCCGACAACAGATTTTTGAAGTTTGTCGGGAACTGATTTTGCGGGAGGCTGCCAGGGAGTATGGACAGATTCAGATGCAGGTACGAACCGACTGGGAAGAATTCAACTACATATTGGGGCAGGCCATGCAGCAGAATGACAGTCTACGCATTGACCATCTGGTTGCCATGGAACAGATTGAAGTGTTGATGGATGGGACACCGGAGAAGCAATCTGCTTCCCGCAATGCCCATATTTTTCTGAATTTGATTCAACTGCTGATGCAGCAGCAGGAAGAACAGTATCAGATTCACATGTTTTACACGAAAACCCAGTATTATTATTCTGACTTTCAGATTTACTGTTTTTATCTGATGACCAGTGAGGGGATGGTGTTGTTTGACAAAGAGTATTCCTATGGAATGCTACTGACCAATCCCCAGACGATGGCAGAAAAGAGACTGTGGTTTCAGGAAAAGAAAGCAGCCACACAGAACATGTGCAAGGTGGAGGATAACATTCCGGTGGTGAACAGCAACCTGAAGTTTGTGTATGCCTTTGGTACCCAGCCGTGTTTCGGAGTGGCGCGCTCAGAAGCCTTGTTCCAGAAGTATGTCATTGACTGGAACAATCCGCTGATGAAAAATTTCCTGCAATACAATACAGAAGAATATAAAAATCTGATGGACAGACCGGTTCATTCTTATTTCACCAGAAAAGGAATCCGGCGGTTTCTGGAAACCGGTAGATTAGAGGAGATTCCCTCTATTTTATATCGACCACTGGAAGTAGAGGATTGCAAGGATATGATTCGAGTCATTTTGCAAAAGATGGAGGAAGGGAAATACAAAGGATATCTGATGCAGGAGAGTCTGGCCCAGATTTATCCGGAGGGACTGGTCATCAATTGCTACCGGGATGATGCATTGATTCTTTATTTTTATCGAGATGGATTGCGAAAATATATTACGGTACAGGATCGGGAACTGAGCAAATGTCTGCTGACAGTGTTGCTTGGCACTTATGAAGGGGAAGAACGACATGATACATTGGAAGAAACCAAGGAGTATCTGCACACAATACTGAAGCAGAATTACCATAGATAGAAAATAACTGTGAAGGTAACAAACAGTTGCAGGAGAAACCGGAATTCACAGACTGTGGATGGTTACAAATCTCTGAAAAAGCGTTATAATGGAAAGACACGGTAACAGGATTGATGCATGTGTTGAAAATAAAACGTAAAAGAATGGAGATTGATTCAATATGGCAACGTCAGAAAAAGACCGGTTGCGGACGGCTTTGGATCGGCTGCCGGATGGGGTACCAGATACAGACAATGGACAGTTGAGGGTTTCAAAGGAATTGCCAAAGGGTGTCACCAACAGAGAATTGTACAGTGATATTGTCAGAATTGCCTGGCCCAGCTTTGTGGAATTGATATTGACCCAGCTGGCATCGATGATCGATTTGATGATGGTGGGTTCCATAGGAGGGGCTGCCCATCCGGAACTGGGGGCAAAGGCCCTTTCCGCAGTGGGACTGACCACACAGCCCAAATTTTTGTTGATGACCGCATTTATTGCCATGAATACCGGCGTGACGGCACTGGTTGCCCATGACAAAGGGACCGGTGACAAAGAACGAGCCAATCTGGTGGTGCGGCAGGGATTGCTGTTCACGTTTGTAGTGACGGTTCTGCTTTCTATTTTGGGCATTGTATTTGCAAGACAGCTGGTGCTGTTTATGGGTTCCACGGAAGAAGAGGTGACCACGTGGGCAGTGCAGTATTTGCAGATTCAGATGGCAGGCTTCCTGACCATGGCTCTGACCAGTACCATCACCGCATCCCTGCGGGGCGTGGGAGATTCCCGTTCCAGTATGTTTTACAACCTGATTGCCAATGTGATCAATGTGATATTTAACTGGCTGTTGATTTACGGCAATCTGGGATTTCCGGAACTGGGTGTGGCAGGGGCTTCTCTGGCCACGGTGATTGGTCAGGTGGTGGCATTTGTCATTGCTTCCTGCATCATTTTGAAAGGAAATGGATTCCTGAAACTGGAACTGAAAAAAGGATTCCTGCCGGATTTTGCAGCGCTGTCTCATCTGATGCAGATCGGCATACCGGCTATGGTGGAGCAGCTGCTCATGCGTGCGGGGATTATGATTTTTACCAAGATGGTAGCAGGACTGGGAACCACCGCATATGCCGCCCATCAGATTTGCATGAATATCCAGGCGTTGTCCTTTATGACCGGGCAGGCGTTTGCGGTATCTTCTACTACCCTGATGGGACAATCTTTGGGGAAGAAGCGGTCAGATATGGCTCAGGCATACTGTACCAGAACCAGACGGATCGGCATGATGTGTGCCATAGGACTGGCAGTGCTGTTTTTGTTCTGTGGCGGCGGCATTGTGGCATTGTATAACAAAGATCCGGACATTATACAGATGGGCAGGATCGTGCTGCTGATCGTGGCGGCTGTCCAACCTTTGCAGACTTCTCAGTTTATCATTGCCGGTGGTCTGCGGGGGGCCGGAGATACCCGTTCTACGGCGATCATTACCTTTGTGACGGTATTGCTCATTCGTCCGGTTATGGCGGCAGTGATGATGTATGTGTTCCATTTTGGATTGTATGGCGCATGGATTGGAGTGGCATGTGACCAGTTGCTGCGCTCTATACTGGTACTGATGCGGTATCAGAGTGGAAAGTGGAAGACCATCAAACTCCGTTAAAGTGATTCGTTTATCGGAAAGAGAGTCACGATGCAGCAGTCAATATTTTGCGGGGAGATTGAACAGTTACGAAAGAGAAATGAAATCGCGGAAATAAAAGAAAAGAATTCTGTGAACGCAGAATTCTTGCGCCGAGCGCGGTTGCGTAAGCAACTTTTTTCTCTTTCGCGCGAGGTCGCATCCTGGTGCGGAGCACTTTTTTGTGTAATAGGAAATTCCTATTACACAAAAAACAGCCCGAAATGAGATGGTTCATTTCGGGCTGTCCCAATGTCCCTGACTGGAATCGAACCAGCGGCCTTTCGCTTAGGAG
>JAFTGN010000087.1 GCA_017457865.1 Lachnospiraceae bacterium
GTATGGAAAATCTCATCCATAGGCTTTCCAAACAACCGTCCCAGACTTTCCGCATCAAATGGTACCAGCATCCCGCACTGTTTCAGGGCCTCTGCCCAGGAATCGGCAATCACCTGCCGCACATCCCAGATCGTACCATCAATATCAAAAATAATTCCGTCTAACTGCTTCTTTTCTAACATATCTGTAACGCCACTTCCATCATTTCTGTAAAGGATGTCTGCCGCTCTTCTGCGGATAATCCCTCTCCTGTCATGGCATTGTCTGAAATACTGCACAGGCACAAGGCTTCCTTTCCTGCCCGGGCCGCATTCAGATACAATGCGGCAGATTCCATTTCCACTGCCAGTACCCCCATTTTTTGCAGGGTTGCTTTTGTGGTGGAACCTTCATCGTAAAACACTTCACTGCAATACAAAGGACCTGCATGCATCCGCACGCCCAGCCGTGCCCCTGTCTCCATTGCCTTTTGGAGTAAACTGTAGGTACAGCATGGTGCCGCATGCAATCCCTTTAGTCCATACTGACTGCCAAAAGTCGAATCCGTATAAGAAGTCATGCCTGCCACCAGATCCCGAATCTGCACTTTGTCCGAAATAGAACCGGCTGTGCCGATGCGGATGATCCGCTGTACATCAAAAAAATGATACAATTCATAGGAATAAATGCCCATAGACGGGATGCCCATGCCGGATGCCATCACCGATACTGGCTTGCCCTGATAGGTTCCGGTGTAGCCCTGTACCCCACGGACATTGTTGATCAGGGTGGCATGTTCTAAAAACTGTTCTGCAATAAATTTGGAACGCAGGGGATCACCGGGCATCAGCACGCTCTCTGCAAATCCCTGCTCCTTAATGACAATATGTGGTGTAGAAAAATTCGTGATCATCGCATACTCCTTTCTGTCTGTTTCACATTGGCCACAACCTTTGAAAACTGTGACTACGATTTTGAATATATTATACTGGAGAATTGGGTCATGGACAAGTATATTTTCTGCAACAGTCTTTGATCGAAACAGCACAGAAGCCGAAAAAACCGATACGCATGAACCGGAAATGATGCCTCTGACCAATCAAACCATATCAGACAAATACAGTATACTTGCACATACCGCAAAGATATTGCATGAAGTGGAGATCGACACCCATCCACAAAACAGGGAACACAGAATCGGGAGAAAATTGATGGAGTGTTTTCAGGAAAGTTTTGCTTTTTTGAAAGAAGCCTATCCAGCCATAAAATTCATGCTATGCAATTCCATTGTGGGTGCCATGGATATTCTGTTGTTGTTTTTCTTACAGGCAAAACTTCCGGAAAAAGGATTGGGGGAATGGTGGCTTGGCGTTGCTCTTCTGTTGATGGAAGTGGGCGGCATCGTGGGCGCAAGGCTGATATTAAAGGTGCCGAATATGAGATACAAATGGATATTTATGATATCAACTATGCTTGTGTTGATCGGATTGCTGGCAGAACATGCATCGCTGTGCCAAATCATGATATTGGGTGGTTTTCTCGCAGCAATGGGCGATGATGCATTACAGGTACGAACCAACGCTATTTTGCAGAATATGTTTCCATCAAAACAGCGAGCCACCCTTACCTCTATTGAATCATTCAGCTTTTCTGTTGTGATGATTGTGTTATCACCACTTGCTGGTTTCTTTTTTACTTATTGGTAAATATAGGCAATTGCGAAACTCTTTGAAGCGATCACAAAACAGCCTACACATCAGAAATTTTTTCATTTGAAAAACTTTGTGGAACGCCGGTACTTTATTTTTTGAGCGAAAGCGAAAAAAAATATTAGTACCGTTGCGTGGAACCGAAGCGAAAGCGCGTTTTTCAAATAAAAATTTTGATGAAAGGCGTCCGGTATCATAGTTTCGCAATCGCCTATATTGGTAAATACATTGGGATGATGCACACGCACATCTGCATCATCCCCTTTATGCAATCCACCAGGTTCCATCCGCTGCCTGATGCAGATATCCGATTTCCTCAGAGATGGAATTCCCGTTAAAGTCTTTCACGATCACCTGATGATAAAAGTTATATTGGTCGGTGGCGCAATCTTTTTCCGCATCCCATCCATCTTCGATCCATTTCTCAACATACACCTGATTCTCTTCTATCAAGCATACGGTTTCCTGGGGCTGTAGTGGAAAGGAAAACACTTCCGGATAGTAACAGCGAAAAATCTCATTCTGGCTGATGATGTGTATGTCCGTTCCAATCAGTTCCAGGTTATACAAATCCACATCCTTGATATCAAGTGTTGTAACCGTTTCCAACACTTTCTTTGGGAAATACCGATATAAGACAATCTGCCCTCTGTCATAGTCTCCCTGCAGAAAATAATAGAAGCCGTTTGTAAATACCGGCCGTCCGTAAACAACATTCCTCTGCTTCTGGAAGGGTTGATCTACCTCACCGCTTTCAAAGTCCAAAAAACGAATGACAGAACCTTGATATCCCCCATGTTTTGCCCACGCAATGATATCATAGAAGTCCTCCTGATCCGACATGGAATATGCCAATCTGTCCTGCCCTACGATTTTCTCAATATACTTTCCTTCTGTTTTCTGAAATCTTTTCATCCTATTTCACCTCATGCAATCCGGATGCCTCTTCTGCTTCCTCCACATCCTTCCAATAAACACAAATATCCTGGCATTCTATATTTTTGTCATTCATTACTACAAATCATTTTTATCCAATCGCCGATATATGCTTCGGCGTCTCTTGCCATGATTTCCTGTTCGGGTGATTTACTTGCCTTACTATGCAACTTTTCATACTCAGGATTGTTTTCCTCAATAAATCCATGCATAGAACCGTCATATTTCTTAATATCAGTTATCACACCATTTTCACGTAAGGCCTCTTCATATTTTAAAGAACCGTCACTAATCGGATCATGATCAGCAAGGATAAACAAAGCAGGGGCTGTCGTTTTCCTCTGTTCATCAGTCATGGCATAATAGGTATCGACAACTTCTTTGATAAAGCCATAACATATCACTTGCGCTGCAACATCAATCCCTTGCTTCCGAAGTTCAAGTGTGGATGCCATAGCGTGATAGCCACCGGCAGAGTATCCTAAAATAACGATCTTTTCGGGATCAATATTGTATTCTCCGGCATGTTCTTTGAAGTATTTTACGGTATCGACAACTTCATCAACGGCATACTGGATAGAGATACCGTTTTTAGCAAGCTTATAGTTGACGGTCACAACCGCTGCATTCCATTCCTTTGATATGCGGTCACTCTGCGTGTCCAGCGTATCGGCATCTCCGGCAATAAAGGCACCGCCATGAAGATTGATGACAACAGGTGTTTTCTCTGCGCTTTCAGGTATATAGAAGTTGATATCAATATCCTCCTTCCCGTCACGCTTAATATAGAAATGTTCTCCGATCAGTTCTTCGTCTGTTTTCACCATTGCAACCTGATCTTCTGCACCTCGTCTTCCGTTTCTAATCAGTATAACCGCAGTCACTATGATCAGGGTCAGAAAAAAAATCCCTATCACGCTCAAAACAGTA
The DNA here is from genome assembly GCA_017457865.1 of Lachnospiraceae bacterium. Classification (GTDB taxonomy): domain Bacteria; phylum Bacillota; class Clostridia; order Lachnospirales; family Lachnospiraceae; genus UBA2942. The sequence goes on from JAFTGN010000087.1 coordinate 3,555, forward strand.
TGCCCCTTTTTCTTGTTTGTTTTAGCCATTGATTGTTTATCTCCTTGTACATTTATTTCTTCACTCGCTTCCGTTACTGCCTAATACGTGTAAACCGATCTTCTTATTTTGTACTATATTTCTTTCTTCCAATGAAGGGTTGACAAGCACCACTCATAATGATATGATAATCGCAAAATGATACTTTCGTATCTAAATAGAATTATAACTTCCTGTATCTAATTTGTCAATATCAAGAGATACGTCAAGGTGAAAATGATACGAAACAGTCAGAAAATCTCAGGAGAATCGTCATGCCAAATACAAAATCAAATGATTATCTGAAAGAATGTATCGCAGATGCAATCCTCGTTCTCATTAAGGATAAACCGATTGAAAAGATCACAGTAGATGAGATTGTAAAAAAAGCGGGCGTTGGTCGTGCCACCTATTTTCGGACGTTCCACTCAAAAGCCGAAGCTATTACATTCAAGTTTGTTAAGATGTGGGAGCAATACGCTGAATTAAACGATCTCAAGGTCAGAGATCAGTTCGACATCAACAATGCACTGGACTTCTTTGAATATAACTATTCGATTCGACATATTCTTGATATTGTTTATGCCGCAGGGTTACAGGAAGCTCTGCATGATTCCTTTTACCAAATTATGATGCCGCCCGATCATGCACATGATTTTATGAGGAGTTATCGGGAAAAGTTCTATGCTCACGGATTATATGGCCTGCTTGACGAGTGGATCAAACGTGAATATCAGGAAACGCCAGCGGAAATGGCAAAGATCCTGGTTGAAATTGTGGAACACTAGCCATTGAATCACGATGCAATGGAATTCATCTTTCCAACTGTGCATCATAAAAATCAACAAACTTCTCAAACAGTTCCAGGTTCAACATATGACTCCACTGCTCCCGATCCAGATTGTGGTGTATGTAATCTGCCTTATCCGCAATGAATCGTTCCTGATTTTCTGGCTCATGATAATCATACGCAAGGGTCTCCAACCAGTTGTGAAATGCTGCATAAAATTCCTTCACATAGGTTGTATCCTGATACACATGATTATGTCCATGATGTTCCATAATAGCAAAAAAGGAAGTCAGACGCATCTGGCTCCCTTAGGCATAGTCCGCAGACATCCGCCGCAATTCTGTATTATATTATGCCACATCATCCAGCAAAATACAATAGTATTTTTACTTATTCCTGTTGCAGTGTCTCATGCCTACGCAACTGCATAAGCCCACGGATTGCTCCGCAGCTGCGCTGCTTTCGCAATCCTACAAGTAAGCACATTCTGGCCTATCGGCCTCCATGTGCTTACTTGTTGCAGTGTCTCATGCCTACGCAACTGCATAAGCCCACGGATTGCTTCGCAGCTACGCTGCTCCCGCAATCCTACAAGTAAGCACATTCCGGCCTATCGGCCTTCATGTGCTTACTTGTTGCAGTGTCCAATGTCCGAGGACCGCCTCATGCAAGCATGGCGGTTCCTCGTCCACTGTCCACCGGCTTATGCAGTAAATTGTGAATTGTATAATTCGTAATAGAAGCCCTGTTGTGCCAGCAGGGTTTCGTGATTGCCCTGCTCGATGACGTTGCCGTCTTTCATGACCAGAATCACATCTGCGTCTTTGATGGTGGAGAGACGATGGGCGATGACGAAGCTGGTGCGTCCTTTCATCAGGTTGTTCATGGCTTTCTGGATGCGGATTTCGGTTCTGGTGTCTACTGAACTGGTTGCCTCATCCAGAATCATGATGGGGCTGTCTGCTAAGATGGCTCTGGCGATAGTCAACAGCTGTTTCTGTCCCTGGGACACATTGCTGGCTTCTTCGTTTAGTTCCATCTGATAACCACCCGGCAGTGTCTGGATGAATTTGTGTGCATGGGCGGCTTTTGCTGCCGCAATGACTTCTTCATCGGTGGCATCTAAGCGTCCATACCGGATGTTTTCCATGATGGTGCCCTGGAACAACCAGGTATCCTGTAATACCATGCCGAAGTTTTCCCGCAGGCGGCTTCGGTTGAATTCCCGCACATCCTGCCCGTCTACCAATATTTTTCCCTGATTCACATCATAGAACCGCATGAGCAGCTTGACGATGGTGGTCTTTCCAGCACCGGTAGGACCCACAATGGCAACGGTCTGCCCTGGCTGTACCTGACAGGAAAAGTCATGGATGATGACCTGATCCGGGTTGTAGCCAAACTGTACATGGTCAAAGGTCACTGCACCGGTCATGTCTGCCGGTTCTGTTCCCTGTTCTTCTACCATATCCTCCTCTGCTTCGTCCAGAAATTCGAAGATACGCTCTCCTGCCGCAGCAGCAGACTGGAGCATATTAGACACCTGGGCCGCCTGGGAAATGGGCTGGGTAAAGCTTCGCACATACTGGATAAATGCCTGAATATCCCCTACTGTGATGGTACCACGAATGGCCAATATACTACCGGAAATGGCCACTGCCACATAGCCCAGATTGCCCACAAAAGTCATGATGGGCTGCATCAGACCGGACAGGAACTGGGATTTCCATGCAGACTGGTATAGCACCTCATTGGTCTCCTGAAACTCTTTGATGATCTTTTCTTCCCGGTTATATGCTTTGACGATATTCTGTCCGCTGTAGACTTCCTCGATCTGTCCATTGATCTTGCCCAGATATTCCTGCTGGGTGACGAAATGTTTCTGAGACAGTTTCACCACACCGCCGATGAGCAGACCGGAAACAGGTAAGATCACCAGTGCGATCAATGTCATCAATGGGCTGATACTCAACATCATGATCAGCACACCCACTAATGTTGCCACGGAAGAAATCAAGGTGGTAATGCTCTGATTCAAACTCTGTCCCAATGTGTCTACATCATTGGTAATACGGGACAGCACATCTCCCACGGTTCTGGACTCAAAATAACCCATGGGCATCCGGTTGATTTTCTCGGAAATCTCTTTCCGGAGGCGATAACACATATCCTGTGAGATCCGGGTCATGATCATGCCCTGTACCCAGGACAGTACCGCACTGAGACAGTACAATCCCAGTAAGATCAGCAGGATTTTGCCGATATAGGAAAAATCAATGCCCCCTGTGCCCTGAATCTTCTCCACCAGACCATTGAAAATGGCAGTGGTGGCTTTGCTTAATATCTTGGGGCCGATGATGTTGAATACCGTACTGCCTGCGGCAAACAGCATCACTGCCACCACGCCGATCCGGTAACTGCCGATATATGCGATAATCTTTCGGATAGAACCTTTAAAGTCCTTTGCCTTCTCTCCCGATCCCATAGGACCTCTGCCTCTTGGTGGCATTATACATCACCTCCCATCAAAGATGCCTTTTTCAAATCCGCTTCAGAAAGCTGGGATCTGGCAATTTCCTGATAGGTCGGACAGGATGTGAGCAGTTCCATATGGGTACCCTTTCCCACGATCTGTCCATCCTCCATCACCAGAATCTGATCTGCATGCAGTACGGTGCTGATCCGCTGTGCCACAATCAACACAGTGGCATCCTTGATTTTTTCAAACAATGCCTTTCTCAGCGCCGCATCTGTCTGATAATCCAAAGCAGAAAAACTGTCATCAAACAAAAATACCTTTGGATGCTTGGCAATGGCTCTGGCAATGGATAGACGCTGTTTCTGTCCGCCGGATACATTGCTGCCCCCTTGTGCGATTGTGTGGGCATATTTGGCAGGTTTTTCCTCGATGAATTCCGTTGCCTGTGCGATGGCAGCCGCTTCCTTCATATACTCGTCTGTAATGTCATCTCCCCCGAATTTCAGGTTGGAAGTCACATCACCGGAAAATAACACTGCCTTCTGTGGCACATAGCCTAAGTAACTGCGCAGTTTTTTCTGGGTCATATGACGGACATCGATTCCATCTAATGTCACACTGCCCTCTGTCACATCATAGAGCCGCAAAATCATCTGAATCAGTGTGGTCTTGCCACAGCCGGTACTGCCGATGATGGCAGTGGTCTTCCCTGGCTCTGCTGTAAAGGAAATGTGTTCCAGTGCATGTTCCTCTGCCCCCGGATACCGGAAGGATACATCATGAAATGCCACCACACCTGTTCCGGAAACCTTTTCATCCTCCGGTTCTTTTGGGTCTAAAATGCTGGAAGAGGTATGTAACACCGCTTCGATACGATCGGCAGCTACCCCTGCTCTTGGCAGCATAATGGACATCACCGTCAGCATCAGGAATGCCATAACAATCTGCATGGTATAGGTGATAAAAGCAATCATATCTCCTACCTGCAGCTGCCCCACATCAATGCCTTTCCCGCCAAACCAGACGATCAGGATGGTAATGCCGTTCATGATCAGCATCATCAGCGGCATCATAAAGGTCATCACCCGGTTGGTAAACAGCTGGGTGCCCATCAATTCTTTGCTGGCTGCATCAAACCGCTGCTCTTCTGTCTTCTCTCTGCTGAAGGCACGGATCACCAGAATACCCGTTAAGATCTCTCTGGATACCCGGTTCACATCATCCACCAGACTCTGCAATTTCTTAAACTTGGGCATTGCCACGATCATCAGCACGCCCACCACTGCCAGGATCAATCCCACTGCCAGCAGGATGATCCAGCCCATGCCGGTTCTGGTGTGTACCACCTTCCATACACCGCCGATGCCGATGATCGGGGCATAAAAGACCATACGGAGCAAAATCACACAGACCATCTGAATCTGCTGGATATCATTGGTACTTCTGGTAATGAGAGATGCAGTGGAAAACTGGTTGATCTCTCCGTTTGAAAAGGACACCACTTTCCCAAACACTTCATTACGCAGCTTCATACCGATGGTGGCGCCTGCTTTTGCGCTCAACAGACCACTGCAGACTGCTGCTGCTAACATGAGCAATGACAGTCCCATCATCTTGCCGCCGGTCTTCCACAAGTAAGCAGACTGGACAGATTCCAGGTCAATCCCCTGTCTGGTATACTCGCTTTTCACAAACTCCACTGCCACCTGTTCGGTCATGCTGTCTGTCAGCCCTTCCATACCGGTCATATATTCTTCCTGCATGGCAAGGAGCTGTTCTCTGGTCACCATACCGGCAGAAAGCATCCCTGTGATCTGCTCCATGGTCACTTCTCCGGAAGCCTCCATGCCGTACAACAACATCATCGGGGTGGCAAATGCCTCCTGCAGACGGGTTCTTGCTTCCCCATCCACATCCTCCGATAACTCCCATGTGCCATCTTCCGACTGCGTATACAAAGCCTCCACATACGTCCGATCCTCTTCTTCCATCAGAAGGGTCAGTCCGGTATAGGTATCCTGGCTGATCTGTTCCATGACCACATCTTCGATCCCGCCCTGCTGGATGCCCACATCTACGATATCTGATGTGTACTGAGGCAGAGACAGATCACAATAGGCCTGTAACACCAGCAGCAGAATGATCACTGCCGCATACCCCTTCACTTTCCATAAATTTTTCAATAAACAACGCATATGATTCCTCAATCTCCAAACATCATTCTTCTCGCAATCTGCTATTGGGACAGGTGTATGCCCATCCTGTGTCTATCGCCTTTCTCTTTTGTGTCTCTGTCTCTTATCAGCAATCGTATGCAATCCTGCTGCCCTTCACAGCGTTTTTCTCTTGTCCCTCTGTATTACAATGTATGCTTACCCATTCAGATGTTTGGGCACATCCGATGCAGAGTGCAATATTTTTGCCTTTTCCTGTTCCCGGATCCCATCTGCCAGCATCTGGATCTTATTCACGATCCACAAATAGGCAGTGGTGCCTTCCGAATAATCGGCTTCTGCATACATATCCACCCGTCCGTCTTCCCGCATCCGGTCTACCTGCTGCATGGCACGCAGATCCCCTTTTGGATAAATGGCAAAAGTGGCGCCCCCGTACTGGTTCACCACAGAAAATGCAGGGATATCACTGGGTCCGTCTGCAATGTAAATCATATTTTCAAACCGGACTCTCCTGTGCTCCTTTGGAATCTTGGAATTCACACTGATATTGTCCAGCTTCAAAATCCCTTTGTTGATCTCGAAAATGGCGCGGGTCTTGGTGGTATTGTCAATGGTGTATCCGATCTCACTGATCACCGGATTCCCTTCTGCATCTGGTCCCTCGATCAGTTCACAACCCCATACCCCATCCACATAGGGCATCAGTGCCGAACCTCGTATGACCTCTGCAAAACCGGTGCTGACAATATAATGCTCTACCTGAATGCCATACTCCGCATACTGTTTATCGTTGGCAAACAGTTCCTTTGTCTTTTGAAAAATGTCCGGAATCCCCGCATAAAATTTCAGTTCCTGCCCAAACTCCCGCAGTCTGGCGTTGTTCAGTCCGGGAAATGTACCATCCTTTGCACAATGAATGAAATGATTCAGGTAGATGGTATCCCGATTCACACGCACTCCCTGAGCCGCATATTTGTCCGGCAGTGCCTCTACCTCATTCCAAAACGAAACCGGATCCACCTGATAATGGGCAAAGATCGGATCCTGCATATAGCCGTCTACCAGGGTACGGTCACAGTCCCAGATTACCGCAATGACATTTGCCAATCCCACACTCTCCTTTCATTGAATCTGTCACATATCTCTTCCAAGCATCTTGTACAGAATCTGATACAGCATGGCAGCTTCTTCCGGTTCCAGAACGGAACACTCTGCCATCTTGACAGGCACTTCCACTGCACGGTCCCGCAGCTGTTTTCCCTGTTCGGTAATGGTCACGATCAGATTCCGTTCATCTTCTGTGGAACGATTTCTGCTGACCAGTCCTTTGGCTTCTATCTTTTTCAAAAGGGGAGTCAGGGTACCGGAATCCAGAAATAACCGTTTCCCAAGTTCCTTCACTGTCATGGACTGATGCTCCCACAAAACCATCATGGCAATATACTGGGTATAGGTCAGATCAATCTCATCCAAAAAAGGCTTATACTGCTTGATGATCTCTCTGGAGCAGGCATACAGCGGAAAACATAACTGATTTTCAATTTTCAACATATCATAATTTTTTTTATCCATCGTAACAATTTTCCCTCCATTTCATCCGTGCGCCAAACAAAAGGCTCGGGCACCGAATCAGATACTTGTGATACATTGAATTTATCACAATTTGACTCTTGGCTCAAGCCTGTAAATCACTTATTTTCTATTTGTCCCTTCCATTCTAAACTGCCTGAAACTCAGCCTGCCTGCTGCTTCTCATAAGCTGCCCGTACTGCCTTTGCCAGCTGGTCTGCGCAGGATGTAGGTCTGCGTCCGCACAGATTGCCTGCTAATTTGCCCTCAATCTGATCCACTGTCCATCCATCTACAAGCTTAGAAATAGCTTTCAGATTGCCATTGCATCCACCCATGAAAGAAACATTGGTCACCACGTCACCATCTAAATCCAGACTGATCAACTGGGCACATGTATTTTCTGTCTTATAATCGAAATGCATTATAATACCTCCTCAATCTTCTCCTTTACCTTTTTCATATCCGCAGTTGGCTCAAACCGTGCCACGATTTCCCCATTTCGGTCAATGAGAAACTTGGTAAAGTTCCACTTTACATTTCCATTGTTCTTGTAATCTTTGTCCATCTTCTTTACTACTCCGGACATGACCAGAGACATGGGGGACTTTCCAAAGCCTTCAAACTTGGTATTGGCAGTGAGCCACTGAAACAGGGGAATGGCATGCTCTCCATTCACATCCACCTTGGAAAACTGTGGAAAGGTAATGCCAAACCGTCCGGTACAGAAGGTATGGATCTCCTCATCATCTCCCGGTGCCTGCTCTGCAAACTGGTTGCATGGAAAATCCAGAATCTCCAGACCATCCTTCTGGTGTGCCTCATAAATATCTTGCAGATCAGAATATTGTGGTGTAAACCCGCATCCGGTTGCGGTATTCACAATCAGCAACACCTTCCCCTTATAATCTGCCAAAGATACGTCGCTGCCGTCCTGTGCCTTTACTGTGAAATCATATACGCTCATATCATCTTCCTCCTTGCAATCCATCTATGATTCTACCCAAAACCAAATTCCATCCGTTTTGAACAGATACACATTTCTGTGTGATTGTATCCACACCAGACAAACTTGATTCACCACTGCTCTCTGATCAGTCTTGTTTGATTGGTCAGGTTTTTTGATTTGATTCAATTTAATTGTAATCAATCCATCCAGACTTGTCAAGAGGAAACTGACATTTTTCTATGCGTTTTTTCTCATCAACACCTGCCACACTCCAACCGCACATGGCGTCTCCATACACGGCAAATCACCTGGTCTCTGTTCCTCTTCTATTTTACTCTATTTTCCAGAATTTTTCCAGATGATACTAGACTTCTTCGTAGAATTCCGCATTCCCGAAATTCTTTTCTTGCATATATGGAAGTATTTTCGTATAATTGGATTGAAATCATTTCATCAATTTTTATGTGGAGGTGAAACACATGAGCAAATACGTATGTGACATCTGCGGATATGTATATGATCCAGAAGCAGGGGATCCAGACAACGGCATCGAGCCAGGTACTGCTTTCGAAGACCTGCCGGAAGATTGGGTATGTCCACTGTGTGCAGTAGGCAAGGAAAACTTCTCTGAAGAATAATTGCGAACTCGGCATCCAGCCATCGGCAGTACATGAACGGTTCCCTTTCATGTACTGCCGATTTCTAGTTCCATGGTCTATTCACCTTGACAGTTCTTATTTCGTTTCTTATAATAGATCATATACTATCCATTTTCGCATAAAACTTCCCGTTTTGGATATGATATGATCTATAAAATTACAGGTAATTGCGAAACTATGATCCCGAACACCTTTCATCAAAATTTTTATTTGAAAAACACGTTCTCACTTCGGTTTCATGCAACGGTACTAATATTTTTTATCGTAATATGAATATATTACTCAAAAAACAAAGTACCGGCATTCCACAGAGTTTTTCAAATGAAAAAATTTCTGATGTGCAGGCTGTTTTATGATGTATTACAGAGTTTCGCAATTGTCTATATAAAATCATCTCGAAAGGATATGAATATATGGATGCGCTACTGTGGGAAACCCCGGAAGAAATGAATCTGAATCTGGCAAAACGAATCCGCAATGTCCGCAAAAGACGGGGCATCAGTCAGCAGAAACTCAGTCAGCTCAGCAATGTCAGTTATGGCACCATCAAGCGGTTTGAGTCTACCGGCAAGATTTCCCTATTATCTCTGACCCAGATTGCTCTGGCACTAGACTGCGGCAATGAAATCCGAAATTTATTCACCAGTGTTCCTTACAAAAACATACAGGAGGTCATCAATGAAAACAAATAAATCCTTACTGGTTTACTATAAAGACCGTCTGGTAGGAACGCTGGCACTGGCAAAAGACCAACGAATTGCATTTTCTTATGCAGACAGCTGGCTTACAGATGGATTTTCCGTCAGTCCCTTTTCTCTGCCTTTGAAAGAGGGCGTCTTTCTGCCGGATAAACCTTATTTTCAGGGATTGTTTGGCGTATTTGCTGATAGCCTGCCTGATGCATGGGGCAATCTTCTGGTAAACCGGCTTTTGAAAAAGCATGGCATAAACCCGGATCAGATTACCCCTCTGGATCGTCTTGCCATTGTAGGAGATTCTGGAATGGGGGCTTTGACTTACCGTCCTTCCCAATCTTTTTCAGAAGAAAACAACAGCTTTGACTTAGATCAACTGGCATCCGAGTGTCAAAAGGTGCTGCACTCTGAATATTCAGACAAACTGGATCAGCTCTATCGCTTCGGTGGAACCAGCGGCGGAGCCAGACCTAAAATCATGACAGAGTTGGATGGCAAACATTGGATCATCAAGTTTCCTGCCCATGTGGACGGAGCAGATTCCGGCCAGATGGAATATGACTACTCTCTGTGTGCCAGAAAATGCGGCATCCATATGACAGAAACCCGACTATTCCCCTCCAAAATCTGTAAAGGATACTTCGGCACAGTGCGCTTTGACAGACAGCAGGCAGCACATCCGGCAGACACCAGAATCCATATGCTCACTGCTGCTGCCATGCTGGAACTGGATTTTAATCAGCCCAGTCTGGATTACCACAGTCTGATGAAACTGACCAATCTGGTGACCAATCACTGCCAGGAGGATTTGGAAAATCTGTTTTACCGCATGTGCTTTAATGTGTTTGCCCACAATCGGGATGACCATTCCAAAAATTTCACCTTCCTTTATGAGGAAAATGCACAGCATTGGCGGCTCAGTCCCGCTTACGACCTGACTTACAGCACCACTTATTACGGGGAGCACACCACTTCTGTAGATGGAAATGGACAAAATCCGGGCAAAAAGGAACTTTTGTCCGTAGGGTTACAGGCAGGCCTTTCCCGACAGTTTTGTATGGAGGCCATCCAACAAATTCAGTCTAAGGTTTCCAAAATGCTCCAATCGTATGTTTTATAAAAAGCGTGAGAGAAGGGTAGAGATCGTTCATTCCCTATCGTTCTCCCACACTTTCATTTCTATATTACACCTTGATCTCCAACCGAAATGCTTTCTCATATCCGGGATAACTGTCCACGTATTCCAGTTTCCATCCATGTAATTCCATAATCTTATAGGCGATGGATAATCCCAGCCCACTGCCGTTTTTGCTGTTTCTGGACTGATCCCCCATCGTAAATGGTTCAAACAGATGTGCCACAAGCTCTGGGGAAATGTGTTCTCCATTGTCTGCAATGACCACGCTGATCTTATCTAAATTCTCTTTCTTCTGCACCAGCAGGATCTGACTCCCTTTCGGATTGTGACGAATGGCATTGGTCAGCAGATTGGTGA
>JAFTGN010000088.1 GCA_017457865.1 Lachnospiraceae bacterium
CCATTGCCGGAACCAAGTATCAAGGTAAGTTTGTTTTATAGATAGAGTATGAAAATATAGAGTGAAAAGCCGTATGCGTTAATAGCGCACGTACGGTTTTGTATAGGGGTATGGGGAGTAATCCCCATATCTACTAGAGAGGATTTTGGAAAAATGGCATGTACATAAATGACTTTGGCGAATTTTGAAACAAGGAGGCTGTTTATGAGAGTAACAGAGGCTCATATTAAAAATTTTAAAGGAATTGAGGAGTGGAATCTTACATTTCGTCCGGGATTTAACTTGATTAAGGGTGAGAATGGAAAAGGAAAAACTTCTATTCTGGAAGCACTGGCAGTTGGATTGGGAGGATTTATTGCAGGAATTGATGGGGTTGCCACAAGGCATTTCACAAAAGAGGAGATACGAAGACAATATCTGATGATCGGAGAGGGTTCTTGTAGTTGTGAATATCAAATGCCGGTAGAAGTTGCATTGACAACAGAGTTTACAGATCAGAACCAGATGATTTCCTGGACAAGAGGCAGGACAAGTATACAGGCATCTCGAAGTACCATACAACCTCGTGAAATTGTAAAACTGGCAGAGCAAATGTCAAACCAACAGGATATCTGTCTCCCAATTCTCTGCTATCAGGGAGCAGGTCGTGTGTGGTCACAAAAGCGTGACAAGGCAGAAGATATTTTTCGGAAACGATATACACGCACAGTAGGTTATACAGATGCATTGTCGGAAGCTTCCAATATCAAATTGCTTCTGAACTGGTGTGTGAAAATGGAGCAGGTGGCATGGCAGAAGGAAACAAAAATCGCAGAGTATGAAGCAGTGAAAAAAGCTGTTTCCGATTTTATGGGGTATATGGATCATGGGGAACAGTATGAGATTTTCTATGATAAGCAGTTAGAAGAATTGATGTATCGGGAAAAAGAAGTGATTCAGCCCGTATCCAACCTCAGCGCTGGTTACCAGTCTCTGATTTGGATGGTCTTTGATATTGCCTATCGTATGGCAGTACTGAATCCATTTTTGTTATCTCAGGTGACGGAGACTGCCGGTATTGTGTTGATTGATGAGTTGGATATGCATCTGCATCCTAAGTGGCAGTGGAAGGTGATTGACGCACTGCGTAAAACATTTCCAAAGGTACAGTTTATTGCAACAACACATGCACCGATTTTGTTCGCCTCTGCAAAAGATGTGTGGTTGATCGACATCGAACAGGAAGAAATTCAGTATAGCCACTCTCATTATGGACTTGATGTGAATTCTTCCGTCAAACAGTATCAGGGAGAATATGATCTGCCAGAGGAAGTGAGGAAAGATGTGGATGCTTTTTCTGATGCAATGGATGCAGAGGACTTTCAGGCAGCAAAGATATTTTTAGATAAATTGGCAGATTCTACCTCACCGGAATTTCCACTGATTGCAGGATTGCGTGCGAGATATGAGATTGAAACTTCATGGCCGGAGGAATAAGCATGTTATGGATTAAAAAGGGAAAAGAACCTGTATCATTGACCCAGTACCGGAAGCAGCCATTTGCGTATTATGATGGTTGCAATAAAGAGGATATTCGCAAAAAAATGCTTGTGGAACAGGGATATCTTTGCGCATATTGTATGAGACGGATAGATGAAGCGCATATGAAAATTGAGCATTGGTATCCGGAAGCGGAGTTAGATGAAACAGAAAAATTAGATTATGAAAACATGCTTGGCGTTTGTATGGGACACATAGAGGGATTAGATGGACGATATGATACCTGCGATTCCAAAAAGGGAAGTCAGATCATTGCCATAGATCCAAGAAATGCAGAGCATATACAAGGAATTGGATATCAATATCATTCAGGAGAGATTTATTCGGAAGACAGCACACACAACGAAGATTTGAACGGTAGGTTGAATTTGAATTGTCATCAACAGTATCTTCCGGAGAATCGAAAAGCGGTTCTGGATGAGGTGATCAAAAAATTGAGTGTGATTCGGAAGCAGGGTACATGGAAGCGTGCAGATATTGCCAGATTACGAAATATTTATGCATCCTTGGATCAGGAGGGAAAGCGGAAAGAATATGCGGGCATTGTACTGTGGTATCTGGATAAAAAGATGAAATGATAAGTACATAAATACAAAGGGAAAGTAAGCTTCTCGTCATGGAACGATTGGTGATGGGAAGCTTGTTTTGTGTAATAGGATTCTCCTATTACACAAAAAAGTGCTGCGCACAAGGATGCTGTGAAAAATTTGTGAAAAGCTTGCATTTTTCGGTGGAAGGGGGTATCTTATAGATAAATAAATTGCATACAATCAAATAGGCAATTGCCTGATACAATCAAATGGAGAAAGGAATCTGCAATGTCAAAGGTGGAACAGCATGTCTGGATTGGCGGCATGACATGCATCAACTGTCAAAATAAAATTGAACATAAACTACAACGCACAAAAGGTGTGGAACAGGTGCAGGTATCTTATCGTACCGGAGAAGCCACCATTGCCTATGATACAGAACAGATTTCTTTTACAGAAATACAGGATGTGGTACAGAAGCTAGGGTATTCGGTGAAAAGTACCCAAAAGGAAGCCGTTCCTGACGTGACCAGAACCATTTGTACGCTGATCATCATTCTTTCTTTGTATCTCATTCTGGAACGGTCTGGAATCCTGACTCTTCTGGTGCCCAGTCAGCTGGCAGACAGAGGGATGGGATATGGCATGTTGTTTATCGTGGGAGTTTTGACTTCTGTCCATTGTGTTGCCATGTGTGGAGGAATCGGGCTTTCCCAGACTATTTCCGCAAAAGAGAATAAGGCGGGAGATGGAAATCAGCAGGGCAAAACCAGTATGCTTGGTGCCCTGATGCCCACGCTGCAATACCATCTGGGACGAGTGGTTTCTTATACCACAGTGGGATTTGTGCTTGGATTGGCAGGTATGCTGTTTGGCGGAGGTATGGGAACAGGGATGTCTGCTTTTGTGCAGGGCATACTGAAAATGGCGGCGGGTATTTTCATGGTGATCATGGGCATCAATATGCTGGGCTTGTTTCCACCCCTGCGGCGGTTTCGCATCCGATTGCCTAAGGGACTTCAGATGAAAATCGCAAAGTCCGCAGCAACAGGAAAAACCCCCTTATGGGTGGGATTGCTAAATGGACTGATGCCCTGCGGACCGTTGCAGTCTATGCAGATCATTGCATTTGCATCCGGCAATCCGGTGACAGGTGCATTGTCTATGCTGGTGTTTGCCCTCGGCACGGTTCCCCTGATGCTTGGTCTTGGCTCCGCGGTTTCTTTGCTTGGAAGACGGTTTGCAAAGTCGGTGACTACTGTTGGGGCAATATTGGTGGTGGTGTTAGGGCTTGCCCTGTTTTCCCAAGGGGGAAGTCTGTCCGGCATGAGGTTGTTGCCCGGTCTTGGGTCAGAAACAAAACAGGCAGATGGCTATGGCTCTATGGTGGAGATCGCAGACGGTGTACAATATGTGCACAGTACCTTGCAGCCAGGAGCATATCCGAACTTTACCGTACAAAAAGGAATTCCGGTGCACTGGACCATCGATGCGCCGGAAGGCAGCATCAACGGCTGTAATTACAAAATCATTCTCCAGGAATATGGTATCGAACAGGCTCTGGAGGAAGGGGAAAATCAGATTCAGTTCATCCCGGAACGTGCCGGAGAGATTTCCTATACCTGCTGGATGGGCATGATTCGGGGAACCATTCAGGTGACAGAGGAATCATAGAAAGGAACAAAATGACTTATTTGATTACTTTTTTGGAAGGGATTTTTTCTTTTCTTTCGCCGTGCATGCTGCCTATGCTGCCGGTTTATCTTTCTTATTTTGCAGGAAACGCAGACAGGCGAAAGGAAAAGGTGCTGCGGATACTGGCATTTATATTGGGATTTACCCTATCTTTTCTGGCACTGGGCATCTTTTTCTCTGTGCTTGGAAGGGTGCTGACAAGATACCAGACCATTGTCAATGTGATCTGTGGCATCATCATGATTTTGTTTGGATTCAGTTTCCTGGATGTGGTGCATCTGCCCATGTTCAAGGGGGTGTCTAAGAGAGTGGAAATCACAGGAATTGCTTCTGCACTTCTATTTGGGATCATCTATTCCATTAATCTGACACCATGTGTAGGGGCATTCCTTGGTTCTGCACTCTTGCTGGCAACCACAGCAGGAAATGTGGCAAAGGGAATCCTGCTGCTTCTGGTGTATTCTATGGGTTTGGGCATTCCTTTTCTGCTCTCTGCACTGTTTGTCAGTCATTTGGGTGCAGTCTTTTCCGGGATCAAAACCCATTACTAGATATTCAATCGCATCTGTGGTGGCTTTTTGATTCTGGTGGGAATTTTGATTGCATTTGGATATATGAATCGGTTGGTTGGATTGTTGATTTGACGGGCAATTGAAAAACGGTGATACCGGATGCGCTTCATTCCAAATTTGATTTGAAACGAGGGGTTTTATGAAAAAGGAAAATTCAGGGAAAAAATATATACTGTTACTGGTGGTACTCATTGTGGTTCTTGCCGCAGGCAATGGTGCCTATCGGTATCTGTCCAAACGATATGTGCCGGATTCGGCATCCATGGGGAACACTGCAAAAGAAACCGTGGCCGCTGAATCTGAGAAAATGGGGAATACAGATTTGGCAGAGGCTGAGACAGAACCTGTAAATACAGAGACCTCTC
Source organism: Lachnospiraceae bacterium (assembly GCA_017457865.1). Classification (GTDB taxonomy): domain Bacteria; phylum Bacillota; class Clostridia; order Lachnospirales; family Lachnospiraceae; genus UBA2942. The sequence continues at coordinate 4,702 of JAFTGN010000088.1, forward strand.
ACCTTGAGGAAGAAGATGGTTCTGAGGCAGATGAGAATACTGCCGCAACAGAGTCAGTGACAGAAGAAGATGCTGTAGATTTGGCACCGGATTTTGTAGTGTACAACAGAGAGGGAGCCGAAGTGAGACTGTCCGATTATATTGGAAAACCGGTGATGGTCAATTTCTGGGCCACATGGTGTGGTCCCTGCCAGTCAGAATTGCCCGTATTTGATACGGCATATCAGGAATACGGAGAGGAAATAGAATTTCTCATGATCGACCTGACAGACAGTGTTTCAGAAACAAAAGAAGTGGTGGAGCAGTTTGTGGCAGAGCGGGGATACAGCTTTCCCATTTTATTTGACAGCGAACACAATGCAGAGATGACCTATGGTGTGTATGCCATTCCAGCAACCATTGCAGTCCATGCAGATGGAACCATTGCACAGGCACAGGTAGGTGCATTGACAGATCATGTGTTGCAGGTGATGATAGACAGCATAAGAGAGTAAGGAAATCAAAACGGAGGAATTTGATATGGCAAAGGAAAATGCAAATGGAACAAAGAAAAGCGGTGTGTTATGGATTGTAGCAGCGGCAGTGGTTGTAGTTGTGGCAGTCATTGTGACCGTATTTCCAAAAGGAAAGGCAGGCTCTGCCACCAATGGAGCAGAGACACTTTCCGCAGGAGAAAATCTGGTGATTCAGACCGCAGATGTGACGGAGACAGCCAGTTTTTATCCTGTCAATATAGATGGAACCGAAATGGAAGTTTTGGCCATTCGGGATTCTGAGGGCAAGATTCGTACTGCCTTTAATACCTGTCAGTCTTGCTATACATCCGGCAATGGACGGTATGCAGCAGAGGGAAATGAACTGATTTGCCAGAATTGTGGCTTTCATTTTTCCGCAGATGAAGTGGGCATCGAGACAGGTGGCGGTTGCAATCCATGGCCTATCACAGAGGGAGATAAGATTGTAACAGAGGATACCATAGAAATTTCTTATGAGTTTCTGGCGGCATCCAAAAATATTTTTGCCAACTGGGGCAGTCATTGAGGGAAAGCAGTTCGAGAATAAAGTTTCATATGATTTTCAGCGACTCCTAAAGTGTGTTTTGATACGCTTTGGGAGTCATTTTTTGTGCAGTTGAGCAGAGAAAAAGTGTCACTTGGGGAACGCGCATTGTCTGTACCAAAAATACCTGATACAATGGATACATACAGAGTAAGAGGCAGAGAAACGGAGCAGACGTAAGCATCGTTACAGTCAATCATCAAGAGCAGAACAGAAAGGGGGAAGCATGAGATATCGGATCGAACAGATTACAGAAGGGGAAGAGGAAGTGATCGTCCACTATCGCAAGTTGACACCGGAAGTCAGACAGATCCTGGATTTTTTTGGTCAAGGGCAGACCAGACTGATGGGGTGGAAGGATGAGACAAAAGTGATCGTGAAACCGGAACAGATCTTATATGTGGAAAGTGTGGATGGAAAAACTTTTGCCTATACAAAAAGAGCGGTAGTACGGTTGGAGTACCAGTTAAGCCAGTTGGAACAGTTGCTTTGGGAACGGCACTTTTTTCGATGCAGCAAATCCATGATCGTGAACATTGACAAGGTGGAAAGTCTGAAAAGCCTGCCTTCCAATCGGATTGATGCGGTCATGTGCAGCGGAGAGCATATCATCATATCCAGAACCTATGCATCTGAGTTTAGAAAAAGATTAAAAGGGGGGAGAGACAATGGAGAAACGTAACAAAATCAGGCTTATTTGGGAACAGTATCTGACGAAGGAAATCGGAATCGAGTTCAAAGCCTGTCTGTATTTCTTTTGTATTCTGTTTTTTTATTCTGTCTACCAATTGGCAGGGGGAAGTCTGGAAGCCAACATCATCCATATGGCAGAAATGATTCTTCTCACCTATGGGATGGGCTATGTACAGGTGTATTTGCTGTCCAATTTTGATGAAGGAGAGCAGTTACAGGGAAAGACCATTTGGTATATGGTGTTTTGTGCCGGAATCTATACCGGTGCGTCTTTCCTGGGCAAATGGTTTGACAGAAATGTGCCAGTCACCGTAGGCTTTGCATTGTACATGATCCTGGTCTATCTATGTGCATTTCTCGTTTACAAATCCAAACGGGAGATTGATGAAAGGCATTTGAATGAAGACTTAAAGGCATTTCAGGAAAGGGGGAAACACCATGAAACAGGTGATTGAGATCAACCATCTGACCAAACATTATGGCACCCATCGAGGGGTAGAGGATGTGAGCTTTTGTGTAAAGGAAGGCAGTATCTTTGGCTTTCTCGGACCAAATGGAGCAGGCAAGTCTACCACCATTCGTGCCATGCTGGGGCTGCTTCGGTTTGAGCAGGGCAGGATACAGCTGTTTGGAAAAGACATTCAGAAAGACAAAGAAGCGATTTTGAGAGAAGTAGGGTATATGCCCTCTGAGGCCATGTTTTATCCTTCTATGCGGGTGAAAGAGGTGGTACAACTGGTCGCTGATGTGAGAAAAAAAGATTGCAGGGAAGAAGCGGCAAAACTGTGCGACCGGCTGCAGATCGATCCGGAGAAAAAGATCAGGGAATTGTCTTTGGGTAATCGGAAGAAGGTTGGCATCGTATGTGCCATGCAGCATAGACCAAAGCTGTTTGTATTTGATGAACCTACCAGTGGATTAGACCCATTGATACAGAGAGAGTTTTTTGCTCTGATCAGAGAATATGTGGCAGAGGGCACCACCTGCCTGCTGTCCACTCATGTTCTTTCAGAGGTGAAAAATCATTGTGAAAAAGTTGCCATTATGAAAGAAGGAAAGCTGCAATGTGTGGATACGGTAGCCCATATGACAAAGACCAGTGCGAAACGGATTCGGATGGTGCGGGATGGGAAGCAGGAGGATTTTCTGTTCAAAGGGGATTTGAATGATCTGGCAAAGGAACTGGTGGGACATGAGATTACGGATATTTTAATCGAAGATCCATCGTTGGATGAAATCTTTCTGCATTTTTATCAGTAGACAATTGCGAAACTATGATATCGAATGCCTTTCATCAAAATTTTTGATGCACAGGCTGTTTTATGCCTTGTTCAAATCGTTTCGCAAATATCTATGTCATGAGAGGAGCATCATATGATTACAATTTATGGACACGAATTCAAATCAAATTGGAAAAGTCTGCTGATCTGGGCGGTCTGTGTGGGCGGGATGGGACTTGCCTGTATCCTGCTGTTTTCCAGTGTGCAGGAAAGTATGGCGGGCATGGCAGAAAACTTTGCTTCTATGGGGGCGTTTTCGGATGCATTTGGCATGCGTCAGTTGAGCATTGCCACGCTTACCGGATTTTATGCCACAGAAGTGGGAACCATTCATGGGTTAGGAGGCGGGATGTTTGCTGCCATTCTGGGAACCGGTATGTTGTCAAAGGAAGAAGACGGACATACCAGTGAGTTTTTGTTTTCACTACCCATTGCGAGAAGCAAGGTGATCTGGGCAAAATGGTGGGCAGTGGTTACGCTGATCCTCCTGTTTAATCTCCTTTGTATGGGACTGTATGTTCTGGGCTTTTTCAGTCTGGGAGAGCACATTCCGGTGAAGGAATTTTTATTGTATCATGGGATGCAGGTGTTTATGCAGATAGAAATTGGGGCTATATGCTACGCCTTATCTGCATGGATGAAGAAGAATCAACTGGGTCTGGGACTTGGAATGGTACTGCTCTTGTATGGATACGACTTGATGACCAGAGTCATTCCGGATTTGGCTGATTACAAGGTGATCAGTCCATTCTCCTATGCAAATGCGGCAGATGTGTTCAGTTCAGGAACGGTTGCAGGTACTGCCACTGTGATTGGAGCAGTGGTGCTGGTGGTCAGTATCTGGTTGGCACATGTGGTGTATGGCAGAAGAGATTTGGCGGCGTAAAAATACGATTGGACAAGTAGAAAGGGGACATATCATGAAATCGTGGTATGTCTCCCTTTTCTTTTTGGGGTTACAAAATCAAGGACAGAGCTCATCGGGGAGCAAGGCGGTAACAGATTTCTTGTGATTGGATAATAACAAATCAATCATGGAAAGTACCACTTCTCGTTCTTTTGATGTGAGCAGGTGCCATCTTTCCAATAGAGCAATATCCTGTTTGTCAGCAAGATACCGTTCTTCCTCTGTATTAAAAAAATCTGCCAGGGAGATCCCAAGCACAGCGCAGATACATTCCAGTTTGTCGATGGGTGGGTAAAGCTGTTTTTGATACCATGTGGCGATGGTGGACTGGGGGATTTCAGAAAGTTTGGAGAGTTTATAGACAGACAATCCCTTTGCAGTGCGTAGTTCGGTCAGCCGGGTTAATACGTCGAAAGATTCACGTTTGGCATCCATTGTGCAATCATCTCCTTTTGATCAGTATATCAATATATCGATATAATAAATTGAAAAATCGATTGACAATAGTTACAAAAATACGATACAATATATCGTAAATACGATATAAATTGAAAAATTATATTGTAAAATAAACTCGAATTAATTAACGCAATGTGGTGAATATGGTTAAAACTGCTGAATGTAGTAATGTGGGCTGCTTATTCTACCAGAAGATTACGGATGCGAGTAATTTGGATTTAGATCTGTGATATTGGTTTGTTAATTGTAAAAGGAGTATAAAATGAAATGTAAAAGCTGTAATTATGAGGTTTTGGATAATGTGTATTTTTGTCCACATTGTGGGACGGGAATTTCTTCTGAAAAAGTAAAGAATGCTGAGATTTTACAGAAATATTCTAATCAATTAAAAGAGTTAATAAACAATGTGGAGGCACAACATAATAAAATAGCATGGGATATTACTGTTGACAGATATGTGCAGACGATGGAGCGGTTGAGAATAATTTTAAATCAGCCTGAATTTTCAAAAGCTTCTGTTGAGCGTCTTATCAATCGCATAGGAAACTTTATAGAACGCTGTAAAGATCCTGTATTCCATATTGCTTTCGTTGGGACAATAAAAGCAGGGAAATCTACGCTGATAAACGCACTTCTTGGCAGAAATCTTGCTTCTACTTCTGTAACGCCTGAAACAGCGGTACTTACAAAATTCAGACATTCTGAAGATGATTACATCAAGGTCAACTTTTATAGCTCTGATGAATGGGCACAATTATGGAGCAGTATTTCTAATAATGCCGATGTATTTAAGCAGGAATATGCTACACTTCATGCAGAAGATGAAAAGAGCAAATGGATCGATCATAAAGAAATCGTTCAGACAGTAAATAATGAAAATCTTGAAACAGAAATTGAACGTTGGACGTCTTCAAAGCATGTTGAACATTACTTTGTAAAAGAAGTGGAAATCGGATTATCGGATTTCAATATGCCTGAACAGATTGTGTTTGTTGATACCCCCGGGCTTGATGATGCGGTTAAGTATCGCTCAAATGTTACAAGAGATTACATAGATAGAGCAAATGCGGTTTTTGCATGTGTTCGTTCTGATGCACTGACAGGAGGCGAACTTAACACACTGTATAGAATTTTCTCGAACAGTAGTGATAATCCAGAAAAAATCTTTGTTCTTGGTACACAGTGGGATAGTTTAAATAACCCGGTAGAAGATTGGGGAAAGCAGAAAGCGGAATGGATCAAATATCTTTCGACAGAAAGTTGTTATGGTAGTCAGGAGATTGCAAAGAGAAATATAGTACACGTTGCTGCGTATTTAATGAATCTTTGCCGTGAATATGGCTTTCTTGATAAGGGAATGAGACGTTCTTTGATGTCTACGGCATTAAAATTTGACATTGAGCTTGCTGAATTAGAAGAGCATCTTGAAGAACTTATGGAAAAATCCAATGTTTCTGAGGTGCATAGACGCATTGAGCAAGATATAGTACCAAAATACAAAGAATATCTTATGAATGATATCACTGCAACATATGGAGCTGTAAGTAAGGAAATACGCACATTTTTTGATGAGACGAAAGCATCAAATCAAGAAGTACTTGAAACCTCTATGAAAAGTGCTGATGAAATTCGTGAAAGCTATGAAAAGTCAAAGAAAGAACTTTCGGATGTACAGGCATATCGTGAACAGCTTTTAATTGCGTTGAATCAGCTGAAGGCAAATACTAATGAGCGAGTTGCGGAGCTTTGTAAAGCACTTGAGGAAATGACGAAAAAGGCATGATGAAAGATGCGTATATCACAGTAGGCGAATTGGCTAATCACCTGAACTGTAAAGTTATCGGCGACAGAAATAAAAAAATTTATGGTATTTCTCTGTATCAAGAAAGTACAGAAGATTTACTGACATATGTACCTTATAACAAAATAGATTCAATTGAAAGCATAAAAGCCGGTGCTTTGCTTACAAAATATTCAGTTGGTTTGCCTGTTTATAGAAATTATATCATAACAAGACATGATCCATATGAGGTTCTTTCGGAAACGCTAAAGTATCTTATAGAAAAAGGTATCTGTTGTAGCGAGAACAATAAAAGTTTTATGATTTCAGAGAGTGCTGTTCTTTCAGAGAATGTGTCAATCGGTAAAGGCGCATCAATCGGGAAAGATACTGTGATTTCAGCTGGTGCTGTAATCGGTAAAAATGTAAGCATCGGTAAAAACTGTTTTATTGGGGAAAATACCGTGGTTGGAGATTACACGATCATTGATGATGATGTAAGGATTGGGGCATGTTGTTGTATTGGTACAGAAAATTTTGAGTACATCAAAACTAAAACAGGTTGGTCAAAAATTCCTGTGGTTGGTGCTGTTCATATATGTGATCATGTGATGATCGGTGGAAATGTGGTTGTTGAAAAAGGGACAATTGGAACAACAACAATTGGTTCATATACACAAGTTGGAAATCTTGTCCAGATAGGTCATGAAACAAAAATAGGCGCTCACTGTCATATAGTAGCCTGTGTGGCTTTGGCAGGTTGGACTGAAATTGGACGTAATGTTGATATATATGGGCAGGCTGCGATTGGCAATAGAGCGAAAATAGGTGATAACGCGATATTGCTTGCAAGAGCTGGTGTTGATAAAAATGTAAAGGGAAATGTAATGGTTTCCGGTTTTCCGGCTCAAGATCATAAAAAAGAAATGAGATTCCAAGCGTTTCTCAGAGAATTATTTCGTATGAGAAGCAGGAAAGGATGTGAAGGTGAATGAGTAGTATAGGTTCAAGTTTTCCTAAACCATCAATACCAGTTGGAGTTTTAGGAAAAATAGTTGAAGGTGTGGTTAAAATAGGAAAGTATGCCTGGTCTGTTATAACGGGAAAAGACGAAGTGCAGGACAAAATAGCTGATCAAAAAGGATTGAATCCTGAAAAAAGTGCAGCAATCGAACTTGCGGAACTGAATCATCTTCTGGATGAGTACCGAAAGAGCATTGCTTCTGCTGCCGGTGAGATGGAGCGTGAAATGATAGTAGAATGTTCCATGATGATGGAAGATATCTTGGAAATGTTTAATGAACATAACAAGACACTGAAAGTCACAAGAACAGAATCAATAAAACGTAAATTTGGTCGGACAAATAGAGAACTCAAAGGAACATTTGCAGATTATATCGGAAAAAGAATTTCACTTGATGATGCAGAGTGTATAAAGGTGCTAAAGCTTCCATCGGGTGAGATGAAAAGTCAGCGACTTCAGGAACTCAAGCAGAAAGTTTTTGTAGAAGCAGGTGAAGCAGTTGTTACTAAGATAAAATATGTAGTTGAAGATTTTTCAGATACTGTGGAGGATGCTTTTATGGAGCACCTTGAAAGAACGGAAGATACAATACAGGAAAAAACAGAGAATTTTAAACAACTGAGCAAAGTAGCAGAGGATGATGCACTTTCAGTAGAAGCAGTGCTTTTAAAAGCTGATTATGTGCTTGCTGTCTGTGAGTATGCGGATAAATTGATTTCAGAAGAAATTTGTAGCTGAAATTACTGTTATTACACGCAATAGAATTTGCGAAATGGAATGTATATGGACAAGAAAGAATCCAGATAGAGTTGGCTATGTAGGGAGGTAATATACATGGGTAGTGGTGGAGGTTGTTGTATAAAGAATTGTTGCGTTTTTGATATTGGAGGGGCGATCAAAAGGATTTTTGGAGGTTCAAAAGGAAGTTCAAGTGGCGGACGAACGGAAAGTTATGACAGTAATGTTGCTGAGCTTGAAGCCACAATAAAAGTTCAGAAGGCACTGACTGAATTTAAAACAGATACGCAGAATAGAAGTACCAAGTTTGAAGAGGATATTATTAAGGAAAGTCGTGAGTATTTGGATGAGTTTATTAACGATATGAGAAAATACAACAAAATCAGATATGGTGGCAGAAGTCTTAATATCAATATCAGTAGTATAGAAAGAGAAAATCGTAAGACAGAGGACAAAATACATGGATTTATTGTAAAAAAGGTCGCAACACGAATTTCTCTTGATGATTCGGAATGTCTTGGTATTTTAAAAATGGATGCGGGTGCTGCAAAAACAAACAAACTTGATGAATTTTATCAGAAAGTACTGAAAGAAGCAGTATTAGAACTTTCTGATATTCTTCGAAATTCAATGGAAAAGCAGTCTGATAATATTGAGGAACGTATTCAGCAAAGAATTGACGGAATAATGGATATATGTGAAACCAAAACATCTGAATTTGAACGGATTCAGGATGTGAAAGAGTCGGGTGAAGATGAGATGGAAAGAGAACAACTCAGACTGTCACATATTATTGCGATGTGCGATTATGGGATTTTGCAAATGAATTAATGTGAGGGGAAACTATGATGACAAATACAAAATTACTTGAAAAAATTACTGCTCAGGCAGAAAACAATAATGAGGTGTTAAGAGAACAGCTCAAAGAGCAAATACTTGTTGGTACGAAAGAAAATAGTACCAGTCTTATGAAGGAATTTTGTGAAAGATATGATAGAGATTTTACTTCTCTGTCAGAACAGATAAAAACACTTCAGGAAACAAACTTTTTGAAGATGTGTCAGTTGCAGGACGAAACAAAAAAGCAGGTGATGGTTTTTGTGGAATCTTCTCAGCAAAAAACATTAACTGCAATGAATGAACTGAGTGAAAAAATGGACACCCAGTTTTCAGAGCTTCTGCAAATTAGTGAATGTATATCTGATACAATCAATAATTTACAGAAGGATACAGCTGTAATGATGGAGACGTTACAGCTTATTCTGACAAATATGCTTATAGATAAGGTCGAAAATAAGGTTGAAAACAAATGATTCTGATGATGAAAGCCCAGAAAGCTATCCTTTCTCTTTTTCAAACAGAAGTTCTTATAGATAGCAGTGCTGTATGGAACTATTTACAATTATTTTCTGATAAGCAGTACGTGTCGATCAATATTGACATTCCTGTGAAACATTCACAGTACAACATTGAAAAGCATAATGGAAATACGTATCTCATATACAATACCCTTTTCAGTAGTATGATAACACTTTCCGATTCAGAATTCATACAATATAAAAATTTGAATTTTTCGGACTTAGACATAGTTGAAGCCCTTATTGATAATGGTTTTATGATTCCAGAATTTATCAATGAATTTGAAAGATATGAGTATTATAGGCATGAGTTGGAAGATAAATATTCTTCTTCGGCACATTATACGATTGCTTTGACAACAAAATGCAATGCAAGATGTATTTATTGCTATGAAGAAGGAATAGACCAGTATGACATGTCGTTTGAGACAGCTGAAAAACTTGCAAATCTTCTTTGCCAATCAGAAAAGGAGATTAATATTACATGGTTTGGCGGAGAGCCACTGATAAAGACCGATTTGATTGGGGTTATCACAGAAATTTTGCATAAAAACGATAAGGCATTTAAAAGTGATATCATTACAAATGGTAGTCTTCTTACAGAATCGATGATACAAGATAAATTTCAAAAATGGGGAGTAGAATTTGTACAGATTACATTGGATGGAATGGCTGAAGAATATTTACGTCGCAAATGTTACTATAGAAATAAAAAAGATGTATTTGAAGCAGTAATAAAAAATATTGATTCCTTAATTGAATCAGGAATTTATGTAGATGTGCGTCTTAATACCGATTCCGAAAATAGGGAAGAATGTATGAAAGTGACGGAATATCTGAAAAACAGATGTTCTTCCAATCCATATCTTAATGTGTATCCCTCGTTTTTGTCAGGAAAAAGCAGAGGTCTAGTGGAATGTGAGAGAATAAATTATACTGATGCAATCTATAAAATCTATCCTCCAGAAAGCGGATTGTTAAAGTCAGTACCGAAGATAACCCCATGCTTTTTTCAACAAGAGGGTGCTTTTGTAATAGATACAGATGGAAGCATTTTGTGCTGTGACCGAGATATTGGAAAACGGCATACCAAGATTGCTGATATAGATAAGATAACAAATTTTGATTTATTAAAAAAACCAACCAACATAATTCCGGTTGTAAGGAATCAATGTAAGCATTGTGTGTATTATCCGAAATGTGGAGGAGGATGTAGCGCAGCTTATAGCAGCCAAAATAGTCAGGATGCTTGTTTTATGGAAAAGTATAAAATTGAGTGTTTGCTCAATAAAATTATAAAATTTTGAGGCGGGAGATTTATGGAAAATGACATTTAAAGAATTATTTGCTTCTGTAAAGAAGAAATTTCTAGAGCATCCTGAAATTGTGATAGATCGTGAAAGACTTTCAGTCAACATTACGGATATATTTGGTAATTCTTTTTACATCTTATGGGATAATAATAAAATTTCAGTGGAGCCTTTTGAATATAGGGACAATGATGTTCATATAATAGCATCTCAACATGATTTGATACTTTTATTTACAGAACGGCAGTATCTATTTGCAACCAATCAAGAACTTAACATAAGAGGATCATTCGATGATGTTATGGCATTTCAAAGAATACTTTCCTACATTACAAAAGACAATTTTTATGTTGTGCAGGAAGAAATGATTTTGAATTTATTGAGGAATCAAAGTGCGGTAAAACAAGATCTTGAAATCATAATGCAAGCACTGCACCTCTTGCTCAGTAATAATCTGATTGGTATGACTGAAAAAATCTCTATAGGTAAAGAGTCACGGGCAGACAGTCGTTTGGGTTTTTCAGACTGATGAGGCGGAAATAAATTTTAATTTATCAAATAATATTAGGATTGAGAGATTTTTAATTGTATCAAAAGCTGTTCTATGGCTTGATGGAAAAATAAATTTATCATCATGAGAGCATACGGACATCTTTATATCTTCCCTTGCGAAACCACCACTCTTATGGTAAACTATAAGCATCATAAATATAGTAAAATCAAGTGACACATTCATGGTCTGCTAAGAATCTGGGAAAGGAGTGTGTGGATACGGTGGGAACGAGAAAAAAGCTGCCGGTGGGCATTGAGAATTTCAGAGAATTTTCATCAGAACATTTCTATTATGTGGATAAAACGGGACTGATCATAGATTTGCTTCATAACTGGGGAAAGGTGAACTTGTTTACCCGCCCCAGACGGTTTGGGAAATCTTTGAACATGAGCATGCTGAAAACGTTCTTTGAAATAGGTTGTGAACCGTCTTTGTTTGATGGGTTGAAGATTGCACAGGAAAAGGAACTATGCGAGACATACATGGGACAGTTTCCAGTGATTTCCATTAGTTTAAAGGATGTAGACGGTCTGACATTTGCAGCTGCCTGCTCTGCCATGCGCAATGTGATTGGCATGGAAGCCATGCGGTTTCAGTTTTTAAAAGAAAGTTCAGTACTTTCCCCAGAGGAAAAAGCCTTTTACCAACAGCTGATTGGAATCGATCAGACCCAGCGGGAAATCTTTTCTATGTCAGATGCAATATTAGGTGCAAGTTTACGGACGTTGTGCAGTTTGCTTGCCAGGCATTATGGACGTAATGTGATTTTGCTGATTGATGAGTATGATGTGCCCCTGGATAAAGCATTTCAGGAAGGGTATTATCATGAGATGGTTTCCCTGATCCGTAACATGTTCAGCAGTGCATTAAAAAGTAATGAGCATCTGCATTTTGCTGTATTGACAGGATGTTTGCGTGTGTCCAGAGAAAGTATTTTTACAGGTTTGAACAACTTGAAAATACTTTCTATCACAGATGTGCGGTTTGACGAGTATTTTGGCTTCACAGATGAGGAAGTGCAGAGCCTTTTGGAATATTATGGACTTTCAGACCATTATGATTTGGTGAAAGAATGGTATGACGGATATCAGTTTGGGAATGTTTCCGTATATTGTCCATGGGATGTGATCAGCTATTGTGACAGGCTGTGTGAAGAACCGGATGCACTGCCGGAGGACTACTGGTCCAATACAAGCAGCAATCGCATCGTGCGGCGGTTTATTGATAAGTCCAATAAAAAGACCAAAGATGAAATAGAACGATTGATTGCAGGGGAAACCATTGTGAAGGAACTTCATCCGGAACTGACCTATGATGAACTGGATCGTACCATTGACAATTTATGGAGTGTGTTGTTTACCACTGGTTATTTGACCCAGCGTGGAAGAATCAGTGGAAACCGATATCAATTGGCGATTCCAAATCTGGAAATCAGAGAATTGTTTGTACGGCAGATTCAAGAATGGTTTCGTGAAACATCCAGTCAGGATGGGTCGAAATTGGATGCCTTTTGTGAAGCATTTCCAAGTGGAGATGCAGAGCGCATTGGATCAGATGACACGAAAGAAATATGAAACCCTGGTGGTTGTCTTTCTGTTTTTCCTATGGAAATCAGCAGAAGGGCAGTCGCCGGGGTTTTTTGCATCCATGCCAAAATGTATTGATTTCCACTCTATCGTGCTTTAAAATAGTGGTAATAGAGAAGCAATGACAGATGTGAAAAGAGATAGAAATATGCAGCAATTTTGAAACTGACCAACCGTCACAAAACACAAATAAAAGGGAGGAGAGTGCAATGCAGGAACGATTCGACTATGAACATTTTGATTATGATAAGTGCTATCAGGACGCAACCGCCGGAATCCAAAAACCAAATATTCTGATCTGCGGTGGGACAGGCGTGGGAAAAAGCAGTCTGGTTAATGATCTGCTGGATTTCGATGGACAGGAGGAAGCGGCGGTCGGGTCATCGGGAAGAGCAGAGACAAAGGGTGTGAGACGGTATTCTTCTGATGAGGCATCCATTCATCTCTATGACAGTGAAGGGTATGAGATGGGAGAGGAGCAGTTGCTCCATTACAAAGAGGATATCATTGGTTTTATTGACCAGCGGAGGAAGGAATATCCGGATCAGATGGAGTATCATATTCATGAAGTATGGTATTGTGTATCCGCAGGCAACAAGCGTTTTTTTGATCTGGATGAGGACATTGTCAGGGAAGTGCAGCGCAGAAACATTCCGGTATTGATCGTAGTGACCAAAGTAGATGAAGTGGATGAACAGGAGTTGGAGCAGCTTTGTCTGGAGATCGAAAATTGTGTACCGGAAGTGCCCTATTACACCTATTCCACTGCCATTCCGGATGAGGCAGAATATACACTGCTTCGGCAGAAGTATGTGCAGAAGGAAGAAATCATCAGATGGGCTGTGGATCATCTGGAAGAATCCTTAAAAGCGGGTTTTCTCCCCGCCATCAAAAACAGCATTGCAGAAAAACGAAATGCCATCATGGAAAGCATTGTGCTTTCCTCTGCCACGTCTGCGGCACTTACCGTAGTGGGCACTTCCTTTGTGCCGGTGCCATTTTCTGACTCCATCGCACTGATGGGCATCCAGATGAAGATGGCAATGGAGATCATTCATGCATATGGCATCGAGACTGATGCAGGAAAAGTGGTGGCAGATCTGGTGGGTACCAATGGGGTTTCTTATGTAGGCAGAACACTGGCAGGGCAGATTGCATCTGCTATCCCCGGAATCGGCGGGGCAGTCAAGGCAGTGGTGAATGTATCTGTGGCGACCTCGGTCACAGGGATTTTGGGGGCTGGCATTACTCTTGTGTGTGAGCAGTATCTGAAAGTCTGTGTGGAGAAAAACGGGGTGGCCAACACTACCTTTGGGCAGTTTCTGTCCAAAGAGAAGCTGGATGAGGCTTTGGACTATGTAAAAGAGAACCAGTCAGAATTTCACTTAAGTGACTTGATGGAACGGGCAAAGAAGAAAGCCACAAAGAAGTGATGTGGAAACAAACTGCCTTTCAATCGGTCAGAAAGAATGTGTGACATGTCAGAAGAAAAGATGACCAATGTACTCATCATCGGAAAATCCGGTGCAGGAAAAAGTGCTTTGCTGAATTACTTATTGGGGGAAGAAGTGGAACCCACAGGAAGTGGAAAACCGGTGACCGGAAAAGGGGTGTTTCCACATCTGTGCCAATGGGAAGATGGATATTTCGTGGGTTTTTATGATACATGGGGATTAGAAGCAGACAAAGAACAGGAATGGATGGAATTGATTCTGGAGGAAATACGGACGCACGAGGAGCAAACCATCAAGGAATGGTTTCATACCATTTTGTATTGCATCAATGCCAATGCAGCAAGGATCGAACCCTTTGAACTGGAGTTGCTGAAAAAGCTGAAATCAGAGGGCAATCATGTGCTGGTGGTCTTTACCCACTGTGACAGGACAGGAAACCATGACACCATAGAGGCCATGAAACAAGTATTATATAGTCAAACTATTTCCCCCAGGCATGTGGTGGAAGTATGCAGTGAACAAAAGCGGTTGCTGAATGGAACGGTGACAGAACCCTTTGGACGGGAAGCAATATGGAGTCACATCAAACAGGGATTGTGGCAGAAAATGGTAGAGAAGATACCAAAGCAGGCAAAGGCGGAGGCAGATGCTCTGCTGTCAGAAGCAGAACGTGACTGTCACGCTTACATAGAGGCGCATGGGTCTTTGCTCGGTCTGTATTTGAGAGGGCAGGAGAAAAAGGTGAACACTGCCTGTGAACAGATTTTGCGGGCATGCAGTGCAGCCATAGACGAACTGTATCAGCAAAAATGTAGCGAAGCTCTGGCATTTTACAGGGAACAGTATCCCCATCCCGCCATCCTTCCGCCGCCCTTTGCCCATTTATTCGTTCCTCATTTGTCTGTAGCGTGGAGCAGGGGACAGTATCAAAAGCAGATAGAAGAGCAAGTAGAGCAGATGCGGTGGAAGTTAGAAGAAGATGCCATCATGCTTCATGATTATCTGGCAGGGTTATGGAGTGAGGAGATGGACGGCGTTTTCCAGAATTTGATCTGATCGATCTGAGCATTGCCACAGAACACATTCTGTTAGAAATCACTGCACAGGGATTAGGAGGTGTGTGGCTGGCAGTGGCACCGGTGGCAGACAGAGTAGAAAGGCAGATGCCATACTTGGAATTGGCGATAAACTCCATGCGTTTGCGTTGGTGCCATTTGGATATCCAGCAGAGAGTAGAGATCAGCAGGATCGATATGACGAGAGCAGAGTCCATGTCTGCTCATGAAAATGGGATACGAAAAAACAATAAATATTTAAAAATGAAATATGAAAAAATTTGCAAATTAAAAAATGATTGAAACAAGGGGGAGAATAGAGATGAAGATTGAAAAAGAATGCACCTGTCCTTTTTGCGGGGGAATCGAATTGATTGAATCGTATCAAGCTGCGTATGGTTCTGTGACAGCAGTGAGCAATCGGATGGGAGGTGTTTCGTTGTATCACTTGATTTGCAGAAACTGCGGAACTGTGGTGCGAAGCTATGTAAAGGAACCGGAGAAATTATTGAGACGAAAGGACAGAAAGAAAGGATGAACCAGATTCCGGACACAATCAAAGCCTATCTGGCTGGCAAAACATACACACTGGATACCATCGGCATGTCCGGCTCTCAGATTTTGCTGTTTCCGGATATGGTGTTGAAAATTCAGTCAGCCAGTGCAGAAGCAGAACGGGAAGTGCAGATGATGCAGTGGTGTTTGGGCAAACTGCCGGTGCCCCGTGTGCTGGCATATGAAGTACAGGAGCAGGTGTCCTATTTGCTGATGACGAGAGCAGAGGGAAAGATGAGTTGTGATGCCTCTTATATGGAGCAGCCGGAGGTTTTGACAGAAATGCTGGCAGATGGATTGAAGAGGCTGTGGCAGGTGGATATGACAGCTTGTCCCTGTCATCAGATGCTGGCACAAAAGCTGAAAGCAGCAGAGCAAAATGTGAAGCAGGGATTGGTGGATTTTGACAATGTAGCGCCGGAAACGTTTGGACCGGAGGGGTTTGCAGATCCACAGGCCTTGCTGGACTGGCTGTACGCAAACCAGCCGGTAGAGGAACCGGTATTGTCCCATGGGGATTTTTGCCTGCCCAATGTATTTGGCAAAGGGAATCAGGTCAGCGGTTATATTGATCTGGGCAGAGGCGGTGTGGCAGACAAGTGGCAGGACATTGCCCTGTGTTACCGCAGTTTACGGGATAATTATGGGGAACGATACGGAGAAAAGCAGGATACAGGATTCTCTCCGGAACTTTTATTTGAAAAACTGGGCATAGCACCGGATTGGGAGAAAATTCGGTATTATATCCTGTTAGATGAACTATTTTAGAGATCGACAGCAGGGGGACATTTCGATGAAAGCAATCTTTTTGTTGTCAGAGAACAATTAAAAGATGATAAAATAGAAAAACGAAAGATTGACACAAACAACAGTTTGGAGTAGGATAAAAGAAATTGCAATGATTTGGATAGGCATTTGCGAAACTTGGCACCGAACGCCTTTCATCAAAATTTTTATTTAAAAAACACGCTTTCGCTTCGGTTTCATGCAACGGTACTAATATTTTTTATCGCTTATTGCTCAAAAAATAAAGTACCGGCATTTCACAGAGTTTTTTAAATGAAAAAATTTCTGATGTTCAGGCTGTTTTTTGTTCTGTTCAAAGAGTTTTCGCAAAAGCCTATCATGATTTTAGAACGGAAAGGAGAGCGTATGATGACACGGCAGACACAAAATCAAATCCAGCGTGTGACAGCAGGCATACTTTGTGTACTGTTTCTGTCTGTCATGACGCTCTCTATTTTTTATATTGTCAGAGAGGCAGATCATGATTGTACCGGGGAGGATTGCCCTGTCTGTGCGATGATTCAGACAGCAGAGCAGACGCTGCAATTCCTTGGTACAGGGATGGTTCCTGTGGTGTGGCTATTGGTGCCTGTCTTATTCCTTTTTCTGAAAAAGAGGATGGAGGAGACGGGGATCGTATGCAGGACATTGGTACAGCAAAAGGTACGTCTCAACAATTGAAACACAGGTCAGACTGGGGATGTTTTGTCTGTTTTTAGAACAGACAGCCTTCCTGGGTTTTTTGCGCCCTTTTTTCAGAAAGAGGGTATTGTAGTAGAAACCACCACTCCGTAAGGGTGTGTGGAAGAATGAAAAATGGACAGGTGTATAAGGAGAAGCATATGAGACGTTTGAAATATGGATTGTGTGGAATGAGTTTGACATTGGCAGTGTTGACCGGATGCGGCAGTGGCAGCACAGATACGGTGGAGACAGCTTCGAAAGTGGAAACAGCAGGAGAGCAGATGCGGATTGTTACCACCATTTTCCCGGAATATGACTGGGTGAGAGAGGTCATCGGAGAGAATGCAGATGGAGTAGACCTGACACTGCTTCTGGACAATGGGGTGGACCTGCACAGTTACCAGCCTACCGCAGATGACATGATGAAGATTGCAGACTGTGATTTATTTATCTATGTAGGCGGTGAATCAGATGAATGGGTAGAGGATGCGCTGGCAGAGGCAGTCAATCCCAATCAGGTGGTCATCAATCTGTTAGAAGTGCTGGGAGATGATGTGAAAGAGGAAGAACTGGTAGAAGGCATGGAAGCAGAGGACGAAGAGGAGGATGACGAAGGAGAAGAAGAGCCGGAATATGACGAGCATGTGTGGCTTTCTCTGGGAAATGCAGAGAAGCTGGTGACATATCTGGCAGAGCAGATCGGTACATTGGATACTGCACATAAAGAAGCTTATCAGGAAAATGCCGCTCTTTATGTGGAAAAACTGGAGAAACTGGATCAGGCGTATCAGCAGGCAGTGGAGGAAGCGCCGGTACATACGCTGGTGTTTGGGGATCGTTTTCCATTCCGCTATCTGACCGATGACTATGGATTGGACTATTATGCGGCATTTGTAGGCTGCTCCGCCGAGACAGAAGCCAGTTTTGAAACCATTGTGTTCCTGACAGATAAAATCAACGAACTGGATTTACACAGTGTGCTGACCATAGAAGGAACCGACCACAAAATCGCAGAAACCATCGTGCAAAATACGAAGACCAAAGATCAGCAGATTTTGACACTGGATTCCATGCAGGGCACCACTGCAAAAGATATGGACGAGGGCGAAACGTACCTGTCCATTATGGAAAAAAATCTGGACGTATTAAAAGAAGCACTACAGTAAATAGGGAAAGGAGTCTGTCATGGCAGAGTTGATCTGTGAGAATCTGGTACTGGGATATGAGAATACCATTCTGATAGAAGATTTGAATTTTGAGGTAAATAAAGGAGATTATCTTTGTATTGTAGGAGAAAATGGCTCCGGCAAGTCTACGCTGATGCGTACCCTGCTTCATTTGCAGCCCCCGGTAAAAGGGCGGATTGCATTTGGAGAGGGATTGTCTGCCACACAGATCGGCTATCTGCCACAGCAGACCATTGTACAGAGGGATTTTCCTGCGTCTGTGTGGGAAATCGTCTTGTCCGGTTGTCAGAGCCGGTTGGGGCACAGACCCTTTTATTCGAAAGAGGAAAAACAGCTGGCAGAACAGAACATGAAACGTCTGGGTATTTCTGATCTGCGGAAACGCTGTTACAGATCCTTGTCAGGGGGACAGCAGCAGAGGGTGTTGTTGGCAAGGGCACTTTGTGCCACAGAAAAACTGCTTCTTCTGGATGAACCGGTTTCCGGATTGGATCCGAAGGTGACGGCAGAAATGTATCGGCTCATTGCCGGTTTGCATAAGGAGGGCATTACGGTGATCATGATCTCCCATGACATACAGGCGGCACTACAGTATGCCACCCATATCCTGCACATCGGACAGCAGGTGTTCTTTGGGAAGACAAATGAGTACCTGGATAGTCCGGTGGGCAGACAATATTTGAACATGGAAGGAGGCAGACAAAACTGATGGATCAACTGGCATTGTATTTTTCTTATCCTTTTGTACGGTATGCGCTGGTGGTAGGGGTGCTGATTGCACTGTGTTCTTCCCTGCTTGGTGTCACACTGGTATTGAAGCGGTTCTCATTTATTGGAGACGGTTTGTCTCATGTGGCTTTTGGAGCCATGGCCATTGCATCGGTGTTCAATCTGTCAGATCAGATGCTGCTGGTGCTGCCTGTGACCATGCTCAGTGCGGTGCTGTTGCTGCGTACCGGACAGAACGCCAAAATCAAAGGCGATGCGGCAGTGGCCATGATTTCCGTAGGCGCACTGGCAATCGGTTATTTGCTGATGAATTTGTTTTCCACATCTACCAATTTATCCGGTGATGTGTGCAGTACCCTGTTTGGTTCTACATCCATTCTCACATTGAAACAGATGGATGTGTGGGTTTGTATTGTACTGTCTGTTGTGGTAGTGGCAGTTTTTGTGTTGTTTTATAACAGGATTTTTTCCGTCACATTTGATGAGAATTTTGCACGGGCAGTGGGAACCAAAGTCAACACCTATAACCTGCTCATTGCCATCATCATTGCGGTGATCATTGTACTGGCCATGAATCTGGTAGGTTCCCTGCTGATTTCTGCCCTGGTCATCTTCCCGGCACTTTCGGCCATGCGGGTGTTCCAGCGGTTTTTGTCAGTCACCATCTGTTCTGCGGTGCTTTCTGTCTGCTGTGCGGCCAGTGGAATTCTCATTTCCATTGTACAGGGCACACCGGTAGGCTCTACCATCGTGGCAGTGAACATTGTGGTATTTGTTGTATTTGCAATCATTGGAAAAATAGGAGGTCGTTCTTGATGAAACAGAAAAAAATCATATGGTTGGGTGTGATGGGCATGCTGGTGTTTGCTGCATGCGGAGAAAAAGAAAATCCAGTAACAGCAGATACCCTTGCTGGATCTGTAGAAAGTGTGGCAGAGGATATGGTGCAGGACACACAGGCCTTGACGGGCAATGTGGAAACCGTATCTGGAACAATCGGTGTGGAATATGACACCACAGACACAGCAATCGCTGAAACAGCACCGGAAGACGGGAACACCGATCCGGATAGTCCATATGATGTAGACCTGACCCAGATGTCCAATACCATGGTGTATGCAGAGGTGTACAACATGATGATGACACCGGAAGACTATGTAGGCAAGACCATCAACATGGATGGGGTATTTTCTACCTACTATGACCAGAACGAAGACCAGTACTACCATGCCTGCGTGATTCAGGATGCAACTGCATGCTGCGCCCAGGGCATCGAGTTTGTATTAAAAGGCAATCCCCAGTTTCCGGAAGGGTATCCGGAGCAGGGCGATCTGATCACCGTATCCGGTATTTTCGAGTTATACGAAGAAGACGGATTCACTTATTGCCGATTGACAGAGGCAGAATTGGCTTCATAAGGTATAGAAAATAAATCATGTGTAACAGGGAATTGGGAAACTTTGAACATGTTTTGGATTTGATGCCGCAGGCACATAGGCATCATTTAAAAAACAGAGTCTCTCAATTCCTTTTTTGCAGTTTTTTTACGAAAGCGGCATTGAAGCGATATTTTTTGGGAATGGGGGAACAATATCATCGTAAGTTTGGTGATGCATATGAAATTGTAAGTGACCATAACCAGGAGCTGATGGAATATTTTCATGCCACCTGTGAGAAGCATGGTATGTTACATGATGTACAATCTTGTTTTCAATATATGCGGGAATTTCCGGAACGGTATGAGCAGATGACATTATTTTAAAAACCTTAATGAGAATTCCTATCAGTTATGTAGTTGAATTTACAAGGAAGTTATGCTAAGATGATTGTAGTTAGAATTTTCTAACTAACGTGAAAAAACCATTGTGGAACTCCAGTATGGCAGTAGCTGCTGAATGCTGACATATTCCGGAAGGAACGCCTTCCGGCTGGAGGGCCCGGTCAGGGCAGAAGGGATGAACAATATGAATTATTTGGAAATTGAAAAGGTAATTGGAAGAGAGATTCTGGATTCCAGAGGAAATCCAACCGTAGAGGCTGAGGTGACATTAGTAGACGGAACTGTGGGCAGAGGTACTGCACCAAGCGGTGCGTCTACAGGTGAGTTTGAGGCTCTGGAACTGCGTGACGGCGATAAGGCAAGATACTTAGGTAAGGGCGTGACCAAGGCTGTGGAAAACATCAATACCATCATTGCAGATGCAATCGTAGGTCTGGATGCCTCTGATATTTATGCGGTAGATCAGGCAATGATCCAGGCAGATGGTACAAAGGACAAGTCCAAGTTAGGTGCCAATGCCATCCTGGCAGTATCCATTGCAACGGCTCGTGCAGCATCCATCTCTCTGGATATCCCGCTGTATCGTTTCTTAGGCGGTATTTCCGGCAATCGTCTGCCAGTTCCAATGATGAACATCTTAAACGGTGGTGCACATGCGGCAAACACTGTAGACGTACAGGAGTTTATGATCATGCCGGTAGGCGCACCAAGTTTCAAAGAAGCATTGCGTTGGTGTGCAGAGGTATTCCATGCATTGGCTTCTCTGTTAAAGGAGAATGGTCTGGCAACTTCTGTAGGTGACGAAGGTGGTTTTGCACCTGACCTGGCAAGTGATGAAGAGGCAATCCAGTACATCTTAAAGGCAGTAGAAAAGGCTGGCTATGTACCGGGACAGGATTTCATGATCGCAATGGATGCAGCTTCCAGCGAGTGGAAGAGTGGCAACAAGGGTGAGTATGTACTGCCAAAGGCAGGTACCAGATTCACATCTGATGAGCTGATCGCACACTGGGAGCAGTTGGTAGACAAGTACCCGATCATCTCCATCGAGGATGCACTGGATGAGGAAGACTGGGAAGGCTGGCAGAGACTGACTGCAAAGTTAGGCGGCAAGATACAGCTGGTAGGAGATGACCTGTTCGTGACCAATACCGAGAGACTGAGCAAGGGTATCAGCTTAGGCTGTGGTAATTCCATCCTGATCAAGTTAAACCAGATCGGTTCCGTATCTGAGACATTAGAGGCGATCAAGATGGCACACAAGGCTGGTTACACTGCCATTTCTTCTCATCGCTCCGGCGAGACAGCAGATACCACCATCGCTGACCTGGCAGTGGCACTGAATACCTGCCAGATCAAGACAGGCGCACCAAGCAGATCTGAGCGTGTGGCAAAGTACAACCAGTTACTGCGTATTGAGGAAGAACTGGGTGCAGCAGCGGTATATCCAGGCATTGGCGCATTCAACGTGAAGAGATAATTCGTTTACAATTGTATATCAGGGTTCCCCCTTAGAAACCGGTCTTTGGAAACAAAGGCCGGTTTTTTGCTTTATAGGAAATTCCGATTTTGGAAAAGCAAAAAAAGAATAAGAGTTCACCGAACATATGTTAGGCAAACTCCTGGTTGGGTATGGTGACAAGACGACGCAGTTTAGAAGATATAAAAACCTTCAACGCCAGCCTCGTTATCCAATAAGTCGTCTTCATTTAAGAAATAATCCATATCGAGAAGGTTTTCCTCGCTCATGCGGCGAAGGTCCTCGGATGTCATACCTTCCGGTGGGTTATCCATATATTTTTTACGTAGTTTCTCTGTGTTTGAGTTCATGTAAGCGTCCGCCTTTAAAAGGAGTATAGCATACAGGAGGAGAAAAGAAAAGTCATGCAGATGACCTTCTTCCACGAGAACGGGACATGGCTTTCTCGTACATTTCTTCCAGAGAAACACGCTTGTGGTTAAAGTAGAGTTCTAAAAACAGCATGGTAGAGCGGCATTCACATTTTAAAGGGTCATAGCCGAAAGCAGAAAGAATGGCGGTACGCCACTGATGAAAGCTTCTGTAAACAGAGAGCTTTCACCTTTTGAAAGGAAGGTCCGATTTTGGCCGTCATCTCATTCAGCAGGGCGGTACGGAAAGCGTTGCGAAGATAGGTATAGTTAAAATAATTGACATTGCGCCAGAAACCGTTATCATTGTAACCGCCTTCAGAGATAAGACAATGGATATGAGGGTTCCATTTTAAATCCCTGCCAAAGGTATGGAGAACCATGATAAGACCGGGGGTGAAATTTATGGACTTGTTCAGCTTATAAAACATACGGGAAACAACACTGTTTACAGCATGGAAGAGACAATCAGGTAATGTGTGGTCATCCAGGAAAACCTAGCGGAGGTTTTTATCGATGGTGAAAACACAATGGCGGCGGGAAACATGAACCAGTTTAGAGGACATGGAGGCAGTGCACTGCATGGAGTAGAGATTCCCACAGGTAGGACAGAAGCGGCTGTGGCAGCGGAAAGGAACAAACTTTAACTTACCGCAGTGAGGACAGCCGTACATGGCACCGCCGAAGGAGGGATCACCGCACGAGATCATTTTATCCACGTTTTCTATTACGGATTTGCGTGGATGTAATGTATAAATGATTTCTTCATAATGGTCTGTAAAAATTCTTTGTAAGATGTTCATAAGACTATTATGAAGGAAAATGCAACAAAAAGAA
>JAFTGN010000089.1 GCA_017457865.1 Lachnospiraceae bacterium
CCGCAAGCAGCAGAAGTATCCCAAATACCATCCACCACCACTTTTTACTCGTCCCGATACATTTCTGCTTGTCCCATTTTCTCTCCTTCTCCAGTATTTTTTGCGGTTTCTGCATCATTTCATTCCTCCCCTTGCTTTTTCCTGCTGTTCCCCATTCCGTATCACAATTGCATCACTTTTTTCTCCAAAATTCGACCTTTTTCTGTCTGTTCCTATTATAATACAGAACCCCTTCTCCTGCAATCCGGCAAAAAAAGCCAACCGATTTTGCTCAAATTTCAGCAATCTTTTCCTTGACTTTTTTCTTTCCTTTGTGGTACATTAAAAACCGTCGAGTAGCGAAAGGCGTAAATCCAGATCAAATTGGATTTACGCCTTTCTTTTTATGGAGGAAATCAACACTATGTCAAAACAAACATCTGCCAACCGTATGGGTACTGTACCAGTCCCCAAACTCATGCTTTCCATGGGAATCCCCATGATTTTTTCGATGATGCTGCAGGCACTTTATAACATTGTAGACAGTGCCTTCGTGTCCAACATGCCAGGAGAGGGGGAAGCCGCCTTAAATGCCCTGACCCTTGCCTTTCCGGTACAGGTTCTTCTGGTTGCCATCGGCATCGGTACCGGTGTCGGGGTCAATGCACTGCTGTCCAAAAGCCTTGGACAGGGAAACCGAAAAAAAGTCAACCAGGTGGCTGGAAATGCCCTGTTTCTGGGAACCGTGATTTTCCTTGTCTTCTTTTTGTTTGGTCTGTTTGGAGTCAAATTTTATATTGCCTCTCAGACCTCCAATCCAACGATTTTGAAAATGGGCACCACCTACCTGCGCATCTGCTGCCTGATTTCTTTTGGCATCGTGTATTTCAGTATGTTTGAAAAACTGCTGCAGGCAACCGGTCTGGCAATCTATTCTACCATCGCCCAGATTGGCGGAGTTGTCACCAATATGATCTTAGACCCCATTCTGATTTATGGATGGTTTGGTCTGCCGGCTATGGGAGTGGCAGGTGCTGCGTATGCTACCGTCATCGGACAGATTGTGTCTTTCCTGCTTGCCATGTTTTTCCACCTGAAATACAACAAAGAGATCAAAACCAGCCTTTCCGATTTTCGGCCTGCCGCAGGTCTGATCAGGGAAATCTATGCCATCGGTCTGCCTGCCATCCTTGCACAGGCACTGATGTCTGTTATGACATACGGACTGAACCTGATCTTTGTACGAATCAATGAAAATGTGGTCACCGCCTATGGTCTGTATTATAAAATTCAGCAGTTTATCCTGTTTGCCGCCTTTGGGCTCCGTGATGCCATTACCCCAATTGTATCCTTTAATCACGGCATGGGCAGCAAATCCCGTGTGAATGCCGGTATCCGGTATGGGATGCTATATACACTGACCATTATGCTGTTTGGTACGGTTCTGTTGGAAGTACTGGCAGTGCCATTTGCTCATATTTTTGGATTATCCGGTCAGACAGAACAGCTTTGCATCGATGCCATGCACATTGCATCTCTCAGCTTCGCATTTTCCGGTGCCAATGTGGCATTCCAGGGCATCTTTCAGGCACTGGACAGCGGAAAAGAATCTCTCATTCTTTCTGTCTGCCGTCAATTCCTGTTCGTCCTGCCTGTGGCCTGGGGATTCTCTCGCCTGGCAATCTCCCACCCTGGCATGACATGGATGATCTGGAGTACCTTCTTCTTTGCGGAACTCCTGACTGTACTCATTGGCATATACTTTATGAAGAAAATCAATCACAATAAAATCGAAGTACTGGAAACAGGTCACACAAAGATTGCATAAAGATATTTGCAAGTGCCATCGTATTGGATATTTTTGTCTCCCTGCAAGCATATATTACACCATATGCTTGCAGGGAGATTTTCTTATGGCAAATCAAAAATTAGAAAACTTGTTGAATCTTTCTCTCTCCGCTACCAATGAGGAACTGGCAGAATCCTCCGCTTTGAACAGCGTCCTTTCTCCTGTTGATGCAGAAACACCCACAGAAGACCTATGGGATATTATTTTGCGCTATGCAGGTTCCTTAGAGGAAATCCTTTCTTCCGTCTCTGCTCCCATTCGGGCAGTTCCTTTATATGGGGGATATGCCATCCTTACCCTGCCAAAATCTGCCATCACCCCATTGTCCACACATCCCCTGGTACAGTTTATCGAACAGCCAAAGCAGATTTTCACAGGCGCCACTTCTGCCCAATCTGCTTCATGTATTCCTCCTCTGACCAGACCTCCTTACAATTTGTCCGGTGAAGAAATTCTGATCGGTGTGGTGGACAGCGGTCTGGATTTCACCCATCCGGCATTTCAGGATGAGCAGGGACGCACCAGAGTGGTGCGATTTTGGGATCAAAGTGGAGATCCGTCAATCCAACCACCCCCATCCGGTTATCTGATGGGCAGCGAGTACACACAGGGAGAAATTCAAAAACGATTAGATGATGGAACTTCTTTTCCACGGGATATCAGCGGCCACGGAACTGCAGTCACCGGCATTGCCGCAGGTGGAGCACTTCCGGATGGTTCCGGCTTTTATGGCGTGGCACCTGCCGCATCCCTTGCCATCGTCCGTCTGGCTCCTTCTTCTGTCAATTCCTTTCCGCGTACCTCTGAATTGATGCAGGGAGTCAATTATCTGGTGCAGACTGCCATCCAGCTTCGGATGCCTCTTGCCATCAACATCAGTCTGGGCAATACATATGGTTCTCATGACGGAACTTCTCTGTTGGAGAGTTTCTTAAGCGCCGTCAGCAATCTGTGGAAAATCACCATCTGTATCGGCAGTGGAAATGAAGGAAATGACAGCGGTCATACACTGGTCAACCTTTCCTCCTTTCAGTCCACCCGAATTGAATTCAGCATCAGTCCATTTGAGCAGTCCTTAAGCATCCAGCTCTGGAAAAGTTTTTTAGACGCAATCCAACTGCGGCTGATCTCTCCTGATGGCGAATCCATTCAATTGCCTGTCCGTCCCGGTCCCTACCGCTATCGGCTGGAAGATACCTTTTTACTGGCGTACAATGGAGAGCCCGGCCCCTATTCGGCTTCTCAGGAAATCTTTTTCAATTTCCTCCCACAGCGAACCTACTTAAACAGCGGCATCTGGCAATTGGTGATAGAAGCCGGTGTGATCGTAAATGGACAGTTCAACTTTTGGATGAATGACAGTGCACAGCGAAATTTCGGCACCCGTTTTCTCACCCCTACTCCGGAACTGACCCTGACCATCCCTTCCACTGGACTTAATTGTATCACAGTGGGATCTTATGATGATCGACAGAAAATTTACTCCGATTTCTCGGGACGAGGCTTTACCCGTACACCAGTCCGTGTAAAGCCAGATCTGGCAGCTCCTGGTGTAAATATCTCCGCACCTGCTGTGGGAGGTGGAACCGCTCTGTTTACCGGCACTTCCTTTGCCTGTCCCTTTGTCACCGGCACCGCAGCACTGCTTATGGAGTGGGGCATCCAAAAAGGGAACGATCCGTTCCTGTTTGGAGAAAAAGTAAAAGCTTATCTGCAAAAAAGTGCCAGACCCATTGCCGCGGAACGGGAATACCCCAATCCACGGCTTGGATATGGCACCTTATGCGCACTGTCTGCAATATTGTTTTCTTGAACGTAATGTATCTGTTTTTTTGATTACTTCATCATTTTTCGTACACCCTCTTACGCTGCCTGGGCATACTGCTTCTTCTGCTTCTGAATGTCTTTTCGAAAGACAGTTCTGAATATCGTCCGTACAAACGGTTGGATGAAGAACAGCTGACCGAAAAATGCAAATGGGAAGTTAAAGCATACCAGTTTCAGCCAATTTGCTAACAGCGTAGAAACATGGAACCCTGCATAATATGGATAATACAAAAATGCTGCGATCAGGCTCATAGACGGACACATCAGTCCCACTGTGGCACAGATAATGGCGGTCTCAAACAACATAGGATGATCTTTTTTCATGTCAAATACTCTGGAAGCCAATCGAAAAGAACAAGGACTGCCCATGACCAGTTCCAGTGTATACGCCAGTACAAACTCTACCACTACAACTGTCCATATCGGCACATATGTACCACACATATACACACCCCCCTGGGTGCGAATGGCTTCCAATACACTATTTGTTCCATTGACCTGCATCAACATACTGCCGTTGACCACATACAGACTGTAGAACACATAGGCATGTACCGTAACCAGTACGGTCACAAAAGCAAAAAACATTCTCTGAAACTGATTTCTTGGCATAAAATGATCCTCCGTTTCGAAGCCTGACGGCTTTTCTCTTTTCTGCACAAAAAGACACACGTCACGTAAATCTGCTTGAATGTTCCGTAATCAGATTTACGCACTTTGCCTGTGCAAAGTACCACGTGTGTCATCATGTACAATTTTTTGTTTTTCTATAGGATTTACAAAAGATTTCCATTCACTTATCCTATATTACAAAATTATTTTAGCACATCTAAGCTTCTTTTGCAAAAGGCATCCTGCCAAAATATTTCTGAATTTTCATTGCTTTTTTTACACCAATACTTTATTTCTGAATTTTGCGATCTCATTTAAGTATTTCTGCCCCAAGGGGCTAATGGTCATGCCTTTTCGCACCAGATACCCAATGGACATGACTTCATCCGATTTTAACTTTACGGCACAGTAATCGGAACCATTCAGTTCCTCACAAATAATACCGGAACACAACGTATATCCATTTAGACCAATCATCAGATTCAGCAATGTGGCCCTGTCATTGGCTTTGATCAATCTCTTGTAACTATAAGTACTTAGTACTTCCTCCGCAAAATAGAAAGAATTATAGGCTCCCTGTTCAAAGGACAAACACGGATATTCTGCCAATTCTTCCAGGGCAATCTCCTTCTGTCCGGCCAATGGATGTCCCCGCCAAAGATACACATATACCGAGCATTGCAGCAGTTCATGGAACTCTAAAGAGTCCTTCAAAAACAGCTTCGTCAGTACATTTCGATTAAAATCATTGAGATATAAAATTCCAATCTCACTCTTGCAGTTTTTCACATCCGCAATCACCTCGGAGGTTCTTGTTTCATGGACTGCAAATTCATACTCATCCATACCAAACTGCTTCACCATCTCTACAAACGCTGCGACTGCAAATGTATAGTGCTGCATGGATACGCTGAATTTCTTTTTCACCTTTTCTCTGAGGATATAGCGGGATTCAATCAGATCATACTGCTCTGTCATCTGTCTTGCATAACCGATAAATTCCTCTCCCTCACTGGTCAGGGAAATTCCCCGGTTGGAACGCACAAACAGGTTAATCCCGATTTCTTCTTCCAACTCCCTGACGGATGTGGAAAGACTGGGCTGGGAGATGAACAATTTTCTGGCCGCCTGATTCATAGAGCCGGACTCTGCTACGATCACTGCATATTTTAACTGTGTCAGTGTCATATTTTCCTCCATTTCGAAACGTATTACGCCGACGAAACGGCGTATTATCTAATTATCACAGTTACTCCATCGCCTGTGACAAATCTGCAATTAAATCCTCTGCATCTTCAATACCTGCTGATAAACGCAACAGACCTCCCGTAATCCCATTCTTTTCCAACAGTTCCTTCGGCACATCCGCATGAGTCTGGGTAATAGGATAAGTAATCAAAGTTTCCGTTCCCCCTAAACTTTCTGCATACTGAATGAGTTTTACTTTTTGCAGGATACTACAGGCATACTCCTGACTGTCCACCTCAAAGGATACCATTGCACCAAATCCTCTGCTCTGTTTCTTCATAATTTCATGCCCTGGATGAGAAGGCAGACCAGGATAGAATACTTTTTTCACATGCTTCTGCTTTGTCAGCCACCAGGCAATCTGATATGCGTTGTCCTGCGCTGCCTTCATACGCACCGACAAAGTCTGTATGCCCCGAATCAACAGCCAGGAATCAAATGGGCTTAACATGCTCCCTGTGGTTTTGATCAGAAACCGGAGTTTTTCTGAAAGTTCCTCTGAACCCGTCACAACAAACCCTGCCAGTGTATCATTGTGCCCTCCTAAATACTTGGTGCCACTGTGTATGACAAGGTCAGCCCCTAGATCCAACGGATTTTGCAGATAAGGCGATAAAAATGTATTGTCTACAATCAAAAGCAATCCATGGGCCTTTGTAATCTGCGCCAGTTTTGCAATGTCCACCACGTGCATCATGGGATTGGTGGGTGTTTCAATAAAGACTGCCTTTGTATCTGGTGTAATATAGGCTTCAATATTTTCCTGACTGATATCCGCACACGTAAAGGTCAATCCATTTTTCTGACTGACGTTTTGAAACAACCGTACGCTTCCACCATATAAATCCTCCTCCACAATCAAGTGATCCCCAGGTGCAAACAGTTCCATCACCGCTGCAATGGCAGCCATTCCACTGGAATATGCCAGTGCGTCACACCCATTTTCTAAAGATGCCACGATCCGTTCCAGCTGCTCTCTGGTGGGATTCTGTAAACGGCTGTAATCATATCCGGTACTCTGTCCTACACCTGGATGTGCAAAAGTGGCAGTCTGAAAAATGGGAAAGCTGACCGCTCCATATATGCTGCCCTTACAGGCTCCTTCTAAATGGATACATTTTGTTGCAATATCATAACTCATCTTCTCTGCCTCCTGATACACGATCTGATATTCGCCCGATGCCCTATGTTCCATGATTCACCGGACATTTCATAAAATTCCTTCGTCTCATCAATATCATCCACTGGCGTTTTCAAACCTACAACTGATTTTCAAATAATAGATATCATAGCGTTCTCAAATTGTTCATCCAATCCACTCACATCCTCTATTTTGACAGAACCATCTTCAAATATCAGCCTCAGCGAGGACAATCGTCTCGCCCCCGTCAATGGATCCTCTACTGTTGGGGCTTGAATGAACCGCTCTTTTCCATCTTTCTCTATTTTGATTTTGCTTTGGATTGTCTTTGCAGAAAGAAGCTTTCCATTTTCAGCAAAAGAAAGGGAATTTCCTTCTGCATGCAGACGGTAATTGTCACTGTCATATGGATACAACCTGCCATACTCTGTCATGAGAGATGTCCCAAATACTGGCTCTATGGATTTGAGTGTTCCACTTTCAAATAGTTCAAAACCAGTTTTGGTTTTTACCTGACCATATCTGGTGTCCACTGCAATGGTTTCCTGCTGCCAGATGGTAAGGCTCCTCACCTGACCTGACGGAAAAAAAGTAATACAAAGGGGCGCCACATCAAACACCTGATTCAGCAATTGAAGTTTCACCTTTTTGGCAAGTGTATATTCATTCTCTTCTGTCCAGTATCCGCCAATCTGCCCATACAAAGGAAACAAACGCTTGACTGCCCCATCTGGATAAAAGGTCGCAAGTTCCGCATCCATGCAGCCAACAGAAGTCTGAATCGGCTGTGGCGTTTCCAGATAGATACTTTCCAGTCTGCCATCCTGAAAAAAAGTAACCGCTTCTCTGTATTTTTTTCTCAAATCCGAACATCTGTAATTGGGAATCAGCCTGCCATATGGCGTTTCCAGAACAGATTCCTCTTCCACCATGGCACTTTTCAGTTGTCCTGATTGATAATATTCGTCATTGATGACGGATTTTAATGTTCCATATGGAGTCACTCGTTCTTTACCCATCTGCTTTCTGCTCATTTGCTCTCCTGTTTTGTATCGCACCTTCCAACTGAAGTAACGCCTGTTCCAGTGTACTGCGGGAGCACGCAATATTGATTCGTTCAAACAATGCGGTTTCTCTGCCAAAAATCTTTCCCGCATCCACCCACAATCTGGCTTCCTCCACAAACAACTTCTCAAGTTCTTTGTAAGAATCTGTCAATCCACTGCAATCCAGCCAGATCAGATACGTTCCCTCCGGTTCCACCAGTTTGATCTCAGGAATCCTTTCTTTCAAAAACGCTCTCACAAATGCCAGATTCTCTGCCAGATAGTCTAACAGTTCCCGATACCAGTCTTCCCCTTTTTCATACACCAAACGACAGGCAAGAAGTCCCAATGCATTTCCCTGACTGTAACCTGCGGCAGCATTTTCATGCTGAAATTGCCTTCGCAGTATCTCATTTGGTATGATGATATTAGCGGTCTGGAGCCCTGCCAGATTAAAGGTCTTACTTGGTGAAGTACATACCACAACCTGATTTGCCAGTTCCTCACTGAGACTTGCAAAAGGCACATGGGTATGACCTGCATACACAAAATCACCATGGATTTCATCCGCTACAATGATCACCTGATGCTGCCTGCAAATCTCTCCCATCCGGGTCAACTCTTCCCTGGACCAGACACGTCCTACCGGATTGTGCGGACTGCAAAGAAGAAACAGCTTCACCTTGTTTTCAACAATCTTCTGCTCAAAATCCACAAAATCAATGGAATATGTTCCCTCTTGGTAACGCAGCTGATTGTTGACCAGCCTTCTATGATTGTCCACGATCACCTCAGAAAAAGGATAGTATACGGGTTGTTGAATCAAAACTCCATCCCCTTTTTCTGTAAATGCCCTGACTGCTGTGGCAAGTGCATAGACTACACCCGGTGTCACGGTATTCCATTCCGGTTTCACCTCCCAGCCATGCTGCCTTTGAAACCAGCCTACAAGTGCTTCATAATAGTCCGGTTTCGGGTCCGTATATCCGAATATGCCGTGATCCAACCGTCCCTTTAACTCGTCAATCACCTCATCCGGTATCCGAAAATCCATATCCGCCACCCAAAGGGGCAGCAGATCGTCTCTTCCCTTTCGCTCTGGTCCAAAATCATACTTGAGCGAACTGGTATTTCTTCTGTCTATAATTTTACCAAATTCATACTTTCCTGTTTTCGCCATATGTTCCTTTCTGATTTTCCTGTTTAATCGCCACATTTTCTTTTATTAGTATTTGTATTCACTATCTATATTATATAATTTTATTGAAAACAGTGATAATATGAAAAAGTAAAGGCCAGTTATAAGCTTTGCCTATAAATGGCCTATCGAGTCCTTTTTGTATAGATAAGTAAAAATAACGTAATTTCCAATCATATATGCAAAAAAGCTACATGGCATGAGCAAGTACAACGATGGAAGTGTATGGACATATGCAAACACTGTATGAATCCACGATATTCGAAATAACAACACAAAAAACACCGCTGAAATAGTCGGCACAATTGAGTAGCCCATGCCTCGAATCGTACCGGCAATGGTTTCTGAAGCCCCTGACAATCCATAGAATGTAAGAATAAACTTCATCCGAAGAAGACCTACTTCTATGATCGCATTAGAATTGGTATACAACAGAAGAATCTTTTTACCAAAAAAGACAATTAGATTTCCTCCTACTGTTCCAAATATAAATGCCATCAAACCACAAATCTGCATTGCCCTTTTTACACGAAATGTTTTCCCCACAGCCGTATTTTGACCCGCCACCGTAATCATCGCATTCTGAAATGCACAAATCATACTATATATCATGGTTTCAAGACCTGCCACTGCCACATTTCCTGCAACCACCGTTGCTCCAAAGGAATTCACAGCTGTTTGCATCGATATGTTTGCATAAGAAAAAATCATTTGCTGAATACAGGCAGGAATCCCCATTCGTACGATTTCTTTTACCTTCTCACAACTCATTCGCAATTTTTTGAAATCCAAATGAATCGGACCTCGTTCCTGAACCAGACAATAGATCACACAAACACATGACACACTCTGTGCCAAAATGGTTCCAAGCGCCACTCCTATTACGCCCAACTCCAGCTTATATACAAATAGTAAATTAAATAACACATTCAATATACCTGCCAGAATAATAAAAAACAGTGGACGTTTTGTATCTCCAACTGCTCTTAAAATTGCACTTGAAAAATAATATAACAAAATCACAGGCGCACCAAGAAAGTAAACCTGAATATACTGAATTGCCATATGACGCACATGATTCTCTACCGGCGTATTCATCCACACAAGCAATGATTTTGCAAAAACAACTCCTAATATACTCAAAAACAATCCACACAACACTGCCAGACACACTGCTGTATGGACTGTCTTAGATAAGTTATCTGCATCCTTTTGTGCATAATATCTTGCGGCAACCACATTGACTCCTACGGATAATCCCATAAATGCATTTAACAGAAATCCTGACAAATAGGTTGTATCCCCTACTGCTGCCATAGCATAGTCGCCGGCAAACCGACCCACAATCATCATATCCACAATATTAAATAGATATTGTATCACATTCGCACTGGCTAATGGAATTACAAATTTGATAATATTCCAGGTGATACCGCCCTCTGTCATATTCATTTCATGTTTTATCGTGTTTTCCATATCATTACTTTCTTTTTCTTTCAAACCTTCCTATTCTGTCAAGCCCTAAATTCAAGATTCATGCGGGTTTGACGAAGTTTTTTTACCTCTAAAACAGAGCCCGAGGGCATGGATATCATCGTATCTGATACTGAATAGCTGATTGATGGGTATGGCAAATAGAGC
>JAFTGN010000090.1 GCA_017457865.1 Lachnospiraceae bacterium
ATAATTCATTTTAGATACCTCTCTGTTCAATAAGATTTTTACTAACCCTGCAAAGTCAGTAATCTTATTTTACACTGAGGTATTTTTTTCTCAACCTTCTTTCTTGGAATTCCCTATACTTGAATTATACAGGAAGCTCCTGTGATGTGATTCTCATAACCAGCCGAACAATGCTTTTGATGGGCTGGTGTTCCTACAAAAAGGTACAAAAAAACTCCGCATCCCCAAAAGGGACCGAAGTTCGGCGGTACCACCCTCATTACTGCCCCTTATTTAAAGGCAGTCTGCTCTCTCCCGTTAACGCCGGGTTACGCTGTCCTTTCAAAGAGAGTTCCTGCTCACATGAACCAATGCTCCGCTCACAAATCCATCCTCTCCGGGCCATACAGCCAACAGTGCTCCAAGGCAGGTTCCATGACTTTCACCGGATGCTTTCACCAGCCGCATCCTCTCTGCAGGCTTCCCTCATGTACTAGTCCTCTTCTTTGCAGATCTCTGATGTTACATAACTGCTTCTCTCATCCACAGTTATCCTGTTATACATTCTATTCTGATGTGTCCAATGTTCACTTTGTGACGTAACCATGCCGCTTTGTGACACTGAATAGCTATATTTTAGCCCTCATTTTCGTATT
Organism: Lachnospiraceae bacterium; assembly: GCA_017457865.1. GTDB lineage: Bacteria > Bacillota > Clostridia > Lachnospirales > Lachnospiraceae > UBA2942. Next base: position 636 of record JAFTGN010000090.1, read on the forward strand.
TGTCAATCTCCTTTATGAGAATCCACGCCACCGGTCCCAAAAACAATCCCCACAGGCCAAACAGCTGCCAGCCCACATACATAGAAATCATGGTTTCCAGTGCGGTGATGCCGATCCGCTCTCCCAAAAGTCTGCTTTCCATGATTTCCCGTACCAGATAACAGACCAGATACAACACTGCCAGACCTGCCCCGTGGAGAAACCGCTTCTGCACCAGATCGATCAGGATCCATGGAAAAAATACCGTGCCTGTGCCCAAAAAAGGCAGGGCATCCAACACTCCGATGGAAAGTCCCGCAAGGAGGGCATATTCATTGCCAAGCAATGCCAGCCCCAGTACACACAAGGCAGCGGTGATGCACATGATCAACAGTTCTACCCGCAGATAAGCACCGCCCACTCTGGTACAGTGTCCCAGCACCAGTGCAATCTCCTGTCGGTACATGGACAACCTCTGGTACCTGGCAATGGTTTCCCGTTCCTTGATCCAGTACACCGCCGCCAGCACCACGATCAACAGAAATGCACCTGCCTGCACGCACCAGCTTGCCATGGGAATCAGATGTGCCGTCACGTAACTTCCGGCACTTTCCTGCATCCTGCGCCATGAATTTTCCCCAATGGTGATCAGCTGCTCCATCATACAACCGGAACGCAGCTGCAACGCTGTCTCAATACTGGAACAACCACAGCAAATGAGGTTGCGCATCTGCTCCAGATAATCGGGCACTCTGGCTGCAAAATGCTCTGCCTGCACCACCAGCTTTCCGCCCAGAAAATATCCTGCCACAACAAGAACCCCACCGGACAACACCAGAACCAGCACCGCTCCTGCGGTCTGGGGCAGCCTCATATGTTTGTGGAGAAAACGGACTGCCGGATAGATGGACTTTGCCAGTACACCTGCCACCAAAAAAGGGACAAAGAGAGGCAGCAAATATCTGATGGATAGATATACACTGCCTACGATTACAATCAGCCGAATTGTCCGTTTCCACTTGCTTCCCAATCTGTCCCCTCCGTTTTTCACTTTGTGTTTCTGTGGCAATTGCGAAACCCGAGCGCCTTTCATCAAAATTTATATTTGTGTATGCAAAACGCAGGAAGTTTTTTGGAGTGCTGTCTTCGTACGCAATATGACTTTCAAAGCCACGCACTCGCCTTCTTGAAGCGCTGTCTTCGTACGCAATATGTTTTTTTCAGGCACGCTCCCGCTTCAGTGAAAACGTAACGGATACTAACCTTTTTGTTCGCTATTCGCTCCAAAAAGCAAGTACCGACGTTTTCAAGAGCCTTTAAAAACCATATTTGCCTCCCTTGCCAGCGCAAATGAAAGTTTTTGAGCGTTCTTTTGAAAATCATATTTGCTTTCCTTGACAGCACTGATGAAAGTTTCGAAGCGTTTTGCAATTCAAGAAATATAAATTTTGATTGCAGGCTGTTTTCTGGTTTTTTCAAATGTTTCGCAATTACCCACATGATTTCTCCGGTACGCCGTGACAATCTTATTGTCAAACTGCGCTTGAACCGTTATTGAAAGTGTCTGTTTTTCGACAGAAAAATATGCTGGCAGATTGTGATTGGAATTGGTTTCCTTTAAAAATATTTTTTAATTTTACGCTTTCTATATCCGAAAGTCCATCTGTTGCCCTGTGGTTGGATGGGTAAAGATCAGATGGAAGGCGCACAGTGCCACGCAGGGGGTGCGCTTGCCGATGAAGGCGGGATTGTATTTTCCGTCTCCCCACAAGGGTGAGCCGGAAGCAGAAAATTGCACCCGGATCTGGTGATGCCGCCCGGTGAGCAGGTGGATTTCTACGCCGGTGAGCTGACCATCCTCTGCCTGTTTCCGTACGGAGGGTGGCAGCTGCCTGTAAAGTCCTGTAAGGGATTCTGGCTGCACGGTGCGGTAGGTGAGCTTTGCCTGCTTAGCATCTGCTGTGCCGGATGGTACGACTTTTGATATGTTCTTCTGCTTATCCTGTAACAAAGTATGTACCAGTGTGCCCTCTGCCGGTTCGATGGGGTGACACAGCAGTGCCTGATAGTATTTCTCCATAGTGCCCTGTGCCACCTGTCGACTCAAGTCTGCGGCTGCCTGTCTGGTTTTGGCATAGACCATCACCCCTGCCACATTCCGGTCTAACCGGTGTACCACTCCTACAAAGGGCTGTTTCACCCCCTCTGCTGCCTGTCTGTTTTTCAAATAACTGCACAGGTCCATAGCAAAAGACCTGCCGGACTGGGACTCCATTCCGACAGGCTTATACACTACATACAACTGTGCATCTTCATATAAAATCTCCGGTATCATATCTCCTTCTGCAACTGTGCTGTATATGGACAGTTACGACTCCTTTTCATATGATGAACGATGCATGGGAACTGTAAGGATGTCACAGTTCCTGTTCTTTAATCTTCACTTAATAATACCTCTTCTAGCTCTTCTATGCTCTTTACAATGTAATCCGCACCGGCTTCTTTCAACTCTTTCTTGCTGCCGTAACCATACAGCACGCCGATGGTAGGAATGCCCATTTCTCTGGCACCGATCACATCCTGTGCCCGGTCTCCTACCATAATCAATTCAGAGGTATCCACCAGCTGGCACTCCTCTAACAAATAGGCAATCACATCTGCCTTCTTGGTTCTGCCTTCCTCCATGGTGGCACCTGCCACAAAATCAAAGTACTGATCCAGATGGAAATGCTCCAGAATCGTCTCTGCAAAATCCGTAGGCTTAGAAGTGGCAACCATGAGAATCTTCCCGGCTTCTGTCAGATGCTCCAACAGTTCAGGAATTCCCTCGTACACCTCATTTTCAAAAATGCCTTTAGGCCTGAAATACACCCGGAACAGACGTACCGCTTCATCAATTTCCTCTTCTGTCATATGATAGTAGTCACGAAACGTATCCCGCAAAGGAGGTCCCACAAAAAAGGACAACTCCTGATGATTCTCTACCGGAATCCCCATGGCATTCAGCGCATACTGTGCCGACTTGGTAATTCCCTCTGCCGAATCCGTCAATGTACCATCCAGGTCAAATAGTATGTATTGTTTCTCCATTGAAATAAACTTCTCCATTCCGGTGCCCCCGCACCATACCCTCAAACTCCCGACCAGACAGACACCCCCGTCTCATCTGTGCCGCATTTTTCCATCAGCAGGTAAAAACCTGCTTTTATATATCATATCCACATTGTATGAAAAATGCAAGGGTTACGTGGGATTTTCTTTACCGAATCTGCTGCAAATGCACCTGTACACTTTGCAGGATCGGCGCCGCCTCCGGTCCCAAGCCTGTCAGTGCCTGCTGTACCAAAGGAAACAATGTGGTAACCAGTGCAGTACCGTTGGCAAGAATGGACAATACAGTATCCGTACCTTCAAAGAATCCTTTCAGCTTTGCAAATCTGCCTTTCTTCTCTGCCGGTTCCTGCTGAATCATCTGCGCCAATGCTTTCAGGTTCTCATCCTGCTGCTGCGACAGTAACTCTGCCAGCTTGGTGGCAAATGCTTCTGCAAGGTCTGGGGAGACACGATCCAATTCTGCAAGCACAGCTTTCCAGGATTCTGTACTTTCTTCCAGTACAGAGGTATTCTCCTGCAAAGCAGACGTATTCTCTTGCAGAGCAGAGGTATGTTCTGCAAGCTTTGCCCCTAATTGTTCCAATCCTTCTACAGACATACCAGACAAATATATGGCACCATGATTTTCAATGACAATGGGAGAGTTCTCCTGTGACCGCCTCTGCAATTCCTGTTTAAAAGACTCTTCTCTCCCCTTGGGCTGTTCTTCCTCTTCCGATCTTGGTACCTGCCTGTAACAGTTTTTCTCTCCATAAATCAAATGCAGGATTTCGTCAATATCATATTTGGTTCGTCCCCATCTGACATAGGATTCTCCTTCTTCTTTTGGAATGAGAATGTCTTCCTCCACATCATAAGATTTTGTCTCCTCCCCCTGCTCCATGACCACAAATTCTTTCACATCCTGTAGGTTCATCTCTCCATTGATGTCACGAATGTCCTTTAACAATGGTGCCAGCAGTTCCCATGTCTCATGCGCTTCTGTCTGGGCATACACATCAATCCGCAAAATCGGTTTACCGCTGCCCATATCCACTACCGCCACAAGTCCCATCATCGGAATCTCCATCCGCATGCCTTTCTGCCAGCACTGATTCATGTTCAGTAAATGATAATACCGAATCATCAGCCGATGCACCACACTATCCGGCAGATACAGATATTCCAGTTCATATCGTATATGCTGCACAGATTGCGCAGGGCGAATTCCCTTCGGTGTCTGATTGGGGCACAATACCGGGATAAATTCTTTCTCCTGTGATACCGGATAGGACAACCGGAATTTTCGCATCACTTCCAGCACATATCCGCATTCTTCCGGGCTGTAAGCAATATGCTCTAGTGTACCTTCTGTTGTCAGTCCGTCTATTAACCGTTGGGCATCACGGGCATAATTGAGCGGAACGTATTCCAGCATATCTTCCAACACACTCCGTTTCAAAACCCCCTGTTCTGCATAAGCCCTTCCTCTAAATAAAATGATATAAATGGCATTGGTCAGCCATTCCGGATTTAACACTTTATACTGGGGCAAATGCTCGGTCTGACCGTCCTCCCCATCCCGATAATAGTTGAAACATACGCCCAGATTGTGAAACCACTCCAACAGCCAGTTACAGATTTCTTTGTAATGTTCGGTGTCCTGCTCTCCCTGCACCAGTGGATATTTCTGGCAAATCCGGTAATATTCTTCCAAATCCACATAATTCTTCCGGTTTTTCATTTGCAGCAATTCTCTGCGTACATTGTCCCACTGCTCCGGAAACTCCATTCCCGCACTGTCTAACTTTCCTGCCTGCTTTGCAATACATTCCGACAATTGATGAAAAATCGGGATTGGTGCATTCTTTGCAGAACACTCCACTTTCCCTACAATATTCTTCGAAAATTCCTCACAAAGTCCCGGATAATCAATTCCCTCATTAGAACCTTCTTCAAACTGGTTCACAAACAGTATCACCGGTGCATCCGGTGCAAAACTGCGAATGTTCCGCAGAAAATACCGTGCCTGCTCCGTCGGATCCGGCAGACGGGTACTGACCACAACCACATAACAGGTACGCTCTGTCAGGAAACACCGATGCATGGAATTCATGATATGCTGTCCACCAAAATCCCAAAAATGAATGTGTAAATTCTCGCAATCCTTTGGAGTATGTTCGGTAATGATAATACCATGAGTGGTACCTGTGGTATACGGTGCCTCCGGTGTTTCCATGGCATCATCATGCAAAATCCGCTGGATGGTATGGGTCTTTCCCACATCTCCATGCCCCAGGAAAATCACCTTCACATCACTGATGACACGCTTGGGGGCATCATAGTAGGCTTCGATCAGTTCTGGGGGTTGGAAAAAGAGACTAATAGGCTGTTTGGTCAAAGTGGTCTGGTATAAATTGATCCCCTTTTCTTCCAAGAACCAACTCTTTTCCGCTTGCACTTTCAACCGGGGTGTCCATTTTGGTAAAGAATCTAATTTACAATTGGCCAAATTCAAATTTTCCAATTCCTTCAATTGACTGATCCACTCTGGCAATTCCTCAATCCGGGTACAGCTCAAATCCAAATACTGCAGATTCTTGCACTCTCCCAACCGCTCCGGCAACTCGCTTACCTGTGTACTGCCCAAATACAAACTCTGTAGATTCTTCAGTTCTCCTAACCACTCCGGCAACTCGCTTATCTGTGTACCGCCCAAATACAAACTCTGTAGATTCTTCAGTTCTCC
>JAFTGN010000091.1 GCA_017457865.1 Lachnospiraceae bacterium
GAGGCAATTGTTGAAAAACAAATGGAGAGTGAAATTAATGTAGGTGTTGTAAATGCGATAAAAGAAGCAGAAGAAATGGCGTGGCCTCTTCTTTATTTATTGCGTAGCTTTAAACCAGCAGATGGCTTTTTGGGAGATATTGTATTTAAAGATGGCTCCTGCGATGATTTTCACACTGGAAATGGGCATCAGATTTTTGAAAACGGAGATTATTTCGAAGGGTATTTTCGGGATGGGGAAATTGCGATAGGAATTTATATATTTGCCAATGGTGCACGTTACTATGGAGGATTTCAAAATAATAAATTTGATGATATGGGTTTGATACTTTATCCAGATGGTACGTATTATTTTGGAGGATTTAGAGATGGCGTATATGACGACTGGGGATATAGACTTTATTCAGATGGGGCTTATAGTGGAAGGTTCAAGTGGGGGCAACGGACAGAAGGTTGGTTGCGCACACAAGACAGATGCTTTTTTGGACAGTTTGAAGATGATCAACCGGTGGGATGAATATGAATCATAAACAGTTAGAGGTTTTGAAACAAAGAGCACAGAATGGAGATCCCAATGCAAAAGTGATTCTCCTGATAGTTGAGTTAGAACAGAATCCATCTGATTTTGAGACGCTCAATCGGTTGCTTTATTTCGCAGAAAAAAACACAACGGTTTGCCATGTGTTGGTAGGCCAGATTCATCGGTTCCAGTTAGTGGATTATTATACAAAGATTGTTGAAATTCTGGAAACACAGATGGATGTAAGTGTATCGGCAATCATTGATATGGCTGCGATACTGCAAAAAGGGTGGCTTGGAATGTCACAGGATATAGAGCAGGCAAAGCAGCTGTATCACCGGGCAATGGAACAATTCCATAGTGGTCTTGCATGTCAAAGTCTGGGACTGCTGTATTATGACGGTGTGGATTTGCCACCGAACTATGAAACTGCGATGGAGTATTTCAAACAAGGGGCGAACTATAGGTATGGAGATTGCGAAGCAGCTTTGGGCAATATGTATCTAAACGGAGAAGGTGTGAAACAGGATTATTTCATGGCAAGCTATTGGTATGAGCGTGCTTTTGAAGATGGAAGGACGGATTTGGCACAACTGCTGGGGAATCTCAATAATCCTGTCAATCACATATTAGATGACCAGGATGCTGCGTTGCAGTGGTACCATCTGGGAGCACTGCATCATAACGTGGAGTGCTGTATCGTTGCCGGTTCGATTTATGAGGAAAATCAAGATTATACATCTGCCCTTGCGTATTATAAGAGGGCAGCAGAGCTGGGTAGCGGATTGGGATGTTTTTATGCAGGCATCTTATTGGTAGAGGGTTTGTCAGGCGTGCGAAATCCTGTTTTGGCAAGGGCATACTTAGAGCAGGCTGTGGCACTGGGGTGTGCAGATGCAACAGACTATGTTAAGAGATTGGATCAGAACCAGAAAAATCGTCGGCAGTCTGTACATTATAATCCGGGTTCGGAAAATAATGTATATCTTTCCAGAAGTACACATACAGGGATGGAAGCAGCAGAACGACAATATGAGGAAAAGAAACAGAGGAGAAGAGAGCACGAGCGCAATCTGTTGCGTCATGCTGCGGCTGCAAAAGGTATGTCGGGCATTACAACAGGAAACGGAGTTTATATGGGAAATGGAGAAGACAGCGGAGAGTATATGGTTGTGATAGGGGACAGTGTACTGTGCTCTAATGGAGAGTTATTGAATTATAACGATAAAACCAATACCGTGTATAGTCATAAAACAGGGAAGACAAGTGTACTTTCAGATTTATATGGTGGAAACATTCATAACTGGAATGATAATTCTACATTGTTTTCCTTTGGGGAAGATTCTGATTTGAATTGGTCGAAGTAGAACTTAATAGCGACAAAGAAGATAAGATTTCTGGGAGGTACTCATCATGAAAAAATATAAACTTATAACATTGATTTCTTTAATGATTGCACTAAATGGATGTTCAAGTGAACAGGGAGAAATAGAAAAAAATTCAACTGGCAGTGAAATAGAAGTGCACAGTGTTCAGAATGATGATAAGCTGTCTAGTCCTTCGAGTGTAAACGCTGATAGTCTGCATAGTTCTTCTGGTGTAAAGGAAACCACAAAGAATGATGTGGAAAGTGAGGA
>JAFTGN010000092.1 GCA_017457865.1 Lachnospiraceae bacterium
ATCTGCTCATTTTGGTATATCATAAGAGTAGCACCTTTCTTTGGTTGGTATTGATTGGGGTAATCTTATTATACCAGAGATTTGGTGCTATTTTAATGTCAATATACCTATTTATTCCAAAAAATTGCTTGAAAAATCAAGGGTTAGCACTGGTTATGCTGGTGGGAAAGTTGAGATTATAATTTTATTCGAGTCTTGATATCAAAAACAGAAGCAGGATTGTATGTGCCGTTGCTTGGGGTGCTAACCCTTGTGATTTTGATACTGTCCATACAGGGGTATGGTGCGAGTGCATCTACTATGCAAGCGGAAGAAAGTGTTTCATCTCAAATGATATCCACCGAAACAATAGAAACCTTTGGATTGAACACAGAGGATATATTGCAGTAACAAAAAATTGTGCGGGTTTTCCTGCACAATTTTTTCGTTCCATCCATTGAGGAAAAAACGGTTGTATGATATGCTATATCATATAGAATCTGATGATAGAATGATGTATGATCGCACATGCATAGGAGTGAGATAGATGAGGAGACGATTTAATACCACCGGCAGTTGTAATCCCAAACAGCACTATATGGTAAACATGGACAGCCGTCTGGCGGAGATCAGAGAGATGGTAGCATATGGGGATTACTTTACCATCAACCGGGCGAGACAGTATGGGAAGACCACTTTGTTGCGTGCGTTAGGGACATATTTGGAGCCGGATTATATTGTGGTGGGGATGGATTTTCAGTTTTTCACACACGAGAGCTTTCGGGATGAAAGGGCATTTGTGTCTTCTTTTACAGAGAATTTTTTGTGGGCATTGCAGGGAGTCAGTGGGGTAGATGAGAAAGTCCTTGCACAGATGCAGGAGGAAATCGGGAGCGACACGTATGGGTTGACCAGACTGTTTTATTATCTGAGAGTGTTTTGCAGCAGGGCAGAGAGACCGGTTGTGTTACTGATTGATGAGGTGGATAGTGCCAGCAACAATCAGGTGTTTCTGGATTTTCTTGGGTTGCTGCGAGGATGTTATCTGCACAGAGATAGATATGAGACCTTTCAGTCTGTCATTTTGGCAGGTGTGTACGACATAAAAAGATTGAAGGACAAGATACGTTCGGACGAGACGCGAAGAAACAATAGCCCGTGGAATATTGCGGCTGATTTTAATGTGGATATGAGTTTTCATGTAACGGATATACAGGGAATGCTTGCTGCGTATGAACAGGATTATCACACTGGCATGGCGTTATCAGAGATGGCACAGTTGCTGTATGATTACACCTCTGGTTATCCGTTTTTGGTGTCTAGATTATGTAAGCTGTTAGACGAGCAGGTGGCAGGACGGATAGAGGGATATCCGGACAAAGCGTCTGCGTGGACGAAGGCAGGATTTTTAGAGGCAGTGAAGCTGTTGTTGGCAGAGAAGAATACACTATTTGAATATTTAACTAATAAGATAATGAACTATCCGGAACTGAGACAGATGTTACATAGGGTACTATTTTCTGAAAACAAGATTATGTATAATACATACAATGAAACAATTGGAATTGCGACGATGCTTGGCTGTGTAAAAAATCAGAATGGTGTTTTAACTATGGCAAATCCTATTTTTGAAACTCGCCTGTATAATTTATTTTTATCAGAGAAAGCGTTGGATAGCATACTGTATACAGAAGAAGCAGGAGACCGGACTTGTACATGACAGAAAGTGTAAGGAAAATGGAAAGGGGGAGCATCTGGAGATGGGAAATTATTTGAATCCGACAACAGTGTTGGATGCATATGCGAAAGAATACAATAGTCCTTATTTTGTAGATAAATCTATGATGCTGAAAGAACTGATTCCAAGAATCGGAACGAGTATGAATGATATCTGCATCACCAGACCGAGACGGTTTGGAAAATCGGTTATGGCGAATATGATTGCCTCTTTTTTTTCAAGGGAATGCGAAGGGGCAGATATTTTTGATACGTTGAAGATTGCAAATTTCAATCAATATGAAGAATACATGGGAAAACATGATGTGATCTTCATCTCTTTGAATGAATTGCCACGGAAGTGTAGAAGTTATGAACAGTATATTGACAGGATTGAAACTCGTCTGCTTCATGATTTGAAGCAAGCATATCCAAAGGCGGTGATAGAGGAAGAAGATGCAGTGTGGGATGCCCTGACGGCAGTTTTCAATGCGTATGATTCCAAACGCTTTATTTTTGTTTTGGATGAGTGGGATTTTATTTTTCATCGGAATTTTGTGACAGAGCAGGACAAGAAAGACTATATAGATTTTCTAAGTAACTTGTTAAAGGGAAAAGCATATGTTGCGCTTGCATATATGACGGGAATTTTACCCATTGCCAAGTATTCCAGTGGTTCTGAATTGAATATGTTTCTGGAATATACGATGGTGACAGAGGAAATGTACAGCGAATATTTCGGATTTACAGAAGAGGAAGTAGATGATTTATATGCCAGATTTTTGCAAAAGCAGGAGCATCCCATGGTCACACGGGAGGGGCTGAGAGCATGGTATGATGGATACCATACAAAGCAGGGCGAGCGGGTATACAATCCTCGTTCTGTAGTGGCTGCTTTGACCAACAACAATCTGGGAAATTACTGGACCAGTGCCGGACCATATGATGAAATCTTTTACTATATTGAGCATAATACAGCAGAGATTCGGGATGATCTTGCACGAATGGCAGCTGGGATTCCGGTTCCGGCTAAAGTGCGGGAATATGCTGCCACATCCATGAATCTGACCACGAAAGATGAGATTTTTTCTGCGATGGTTGTGTATGGGTTTCTCAGTTATGAAAATGGCTGTGTGCGTATTCCAAACAAAGAGCTAATGGATAAATTTGACGACATGCTGTTAAAAGAAAAAATGAGTTGTCATGCTTCATGAAGTGAGAAAAGGAGACAAAGTTGATGAAAGAAAGTAAAGAAACTGTACAATATTTAGATATGTATTTGAAAGAATTGGAGCAGATTGCAGTCTGCGAGAGAGAGGAGCAGGAACGGCTGCTGAAGCAGATGGTGGCTGGCGATCTGGATGCCAGAAACCGTCTGGTGGAGGGGAACTTGCGCCGTGCGGCAGAGATTGCGGCAGGCTATGTAAAGGCCGGTGTGTCTGCAGCAGAGCTGGTGGCAGAGGCCAATCTGGCGCTGACCCTGGCAGTGGAACAGTATGCCAATGACCATCTGCCGGTGCCGGCGTTGTTTGCAGAGGAAGAGGCAGTCAGTGGAGGCAGTGTGGATCATCCGTCCTTTGTCCGGTTTACAGAGCAGTATATCAGAGCCAGCCTAGATGATTATGTGGAGGATGAGCACAAATCAGAGGATGCCGGTTCTCAGATTGCCACCATGATGAATGTGATGGATACAGTGACCAAAAAGCTGGCAGAAGAATATGGCAGGGAAGCTACATTAGAAGAAGTGGCCCAGGTCATGAAGATGGAAGCAGAGGATGTGAAGGTGCTCATGAAGATGGCGTTAGATGCAGTTTCTTCTGCAGTGCCACAGGAAGAAACGGATGAAGTTTATTTAGATGAGGAAGAAAATCTGTATTCTGGCGGGGAGGAATTTTAAGCAAAGGTGTCGTCCAAAACGGATATGTTCCACTTACATGGCAAAACAGACGGTCATGGTCTTCATGAAAAAATAATCTTGCAAAAAAGAACTTTTCAAATGCGGAAATGCTATTGAAACGAAAAGGAAAAATGTTATAATAAAGCAGAGTGATGAATACCGGTGGATTTGACCGGTTGTTCATTGCAAGGAATCAAATCATGTGGGAGAAGGATGGGTTTTGGAGTCAGAACCTGTCGAAGACTTGTGTAGGAGCCACAGGAATTGGAATCTCCCAAATAAACCGCTCCCCAAGGAAAGGATAAAAAATGAGCGTCAAGAGAGTCTACGTTGAGAAGAAACCACCATTTGCAGTAAAGGCAAAGGAACTTTCTGATGAGTTGACCAATTATCTGGGAATCAAGACAGCAGACAAGGTCAGAGTATGTATTCGCTATGACATTGAAAATCTGTCTGATGAGACTTATGAGAAATCTAAGGCGACGATTTTTTCGGAAGCACCGGTAGATGATTTATATGAAGGGGAGCTGCCATGCGAACCAGATGATATTGTATTTTCTGTAGAATACCTGCCGGGTCAGTTTGACCAGAGAGCAGATTCCGCAGAGCAGTGTGTGAAGCTGTTGAATGAGAAGGAAAATCCCATCATTCGCTCTGCTACCACTTATGTGATTTCCGGAAAGCTGACAGAGGCGCAGATTGCCGCAGTGAAGCAGCACTGCATCAATCCGGTAGACTCCAGAGAGGCTGCCAATGCCATTCCGGACACTTTGATCACAGCTTTTGAAGAACCGGCAGATGTACTGGTATTTGACGGTTTTACAGAGATGGATGAGACTGCGTTAAAGGCATTGTATGATTCTTTGAATCTGGCTATGACCTTTAAAGATTTCCTGCACATTCAGAATTATTTTGCAGGGGAGGAACACAGAAACCCCACCATGACAGAGATTCGTGTACTGGATACCTACTGGTCTGACCATTGCCGTCATACCACCTTCCAGACAGAGTTGAAGAATGTGGAATTTTTAGATGGCTATTATAAAGAAGCGATCGAGGGCACATATGAAGCATATAAGCAGACCTTCAAGGAATTGTATGCAGACCGTCCGGACAAGTTTGTCTGCCTGATGGATGTGGCTTTGATGGCGATGAAGAAGTTAAAGAAGGAAGGGAAGCTGGCAGATCAGGAGGAGTCTGATGAGATCAATGCCTGCTCCATCGTGGTACCGGTAGAGGTAGACGGAGAGACTGAGGAATGGCTGGTGAACTTTAAGAATGAGACACACAACCATCCCACAGAGATCGAGCCATTTGGTGGTGCGGCTACCTGTCTGGGTGGCGCCATCCGTGATCCCCTGTCTGGACGTACCTATGTGTATCAGGCAATGCGTATCACCGGTGCAGCAGATCCCACTCTGCCGGTAGACCAGACGATGCCTGGCAAGCTGCCCCAGAAGAAGATCGTGACCACTGCAGCAGCAGGTTACAGCTCTTACGGTAACCAGATCGGTCTGGCAACCGGTTATGTAAAGGAATTGTATCATCCAAACTACGTGGCAAAGCGTATGGAGATTGGTGCAGTCATGGGTGCGGCACCGAGACGTGCGGTGATTCGTGAGACATCTGATCCGGGCGATATCATCATCTTACTGGGTGGACGTACCGGACGTGACGGCTGCGGCGGTGCAACCGGTTCTTCCAAGGCTCATACCACCACATCTATTGACACTTGTGGTGCAGAGGTGCAGAAGGGAAATGCGCCTACAGAGCGTAAGATTCAGAGACTGTTCCGCAGAGAGGAAGTCAGCTATCTGATCAAGAAGTGTAATGACTTTGGTGCCGGTGGTGTATCCGTAGCCATCGGTGAACTGGCAGCCGGTCTGGAAGTAGAGTTAGATAAGGTACCAAAGAAGTATGCAGGTCTGGACGGCACAGAGATTGCCATTTCCGAGTCTCAGGAGCGTATGGCAGTGGTAGTAGATCCTAAGGATGTAGACCAGTTCCTGGCTTATGCGGCAGAGGAAAACTTAGAGGCAGTGCCGGTGGCAGTGGTCACAGAAGATCCTCGTCTGGTACTGAAATGGAGAGGCAAAGACATCGTCAATATCAGCCGTGCATTCTTAGATACCAACGGTGCCCATCAGGCGACTGACGTAGAAGTGTCTATGCCAAATCCGGAAGAAGATTATTTTGCGGCAAAGCCTGTGACAGATGTGAAGACTGCATGGATGGATATGTTAGGCGATCTGAATGTATGCTCCCAGAAGGGTCTGGTGGAAATGTTTGACGGTTCCATCGGTGCAGGTTCTGTGTTGATGCCATACGGTGGAAAGTACCAGCTGACAGAGACACAGGCGATGGTTGCCAAACTGCCCGTATTAAAGGGTGACTGCGATGCAGTGACCATGATGGCATATGGTTTCAATCCATACCTGTCTTCCTGGAGTCCATACCATGGTGCCATTTATGCAGTGGTAGAGTCCATTTCCAAGATTGTGGCAGCAGGTGGAGATTATTCCAAGATCCGTATGACCTATCAGGAATATTTCCGCAGAATGGGCGACAAGTCTACCTGGGGTGAGCCGTTGTCTGCACTGCTTGGCGCATATGATGCCCAGATGGGATTTGGTCTGCCCTCCATCGGTGGTAAGGATTCTATGTCCGGTTCCTTCAATGACATCAACGTACCGCCGACACTGGTATCTTTTGCAGTGGATGTGGCACATGAAAAGACCGTACTGACGCCGGAACTGAAGAAAGCTGGTAATGTACTGGTACTCTTTGAAGTGACACGGAACCAGTATGAACTGCCGGATTATGCACAGATCATGGAGCTATATGGCAAGTTCTATCAGGCAGTAGAGGCAGGTCAGATTCAGTCTGCTTATGCATTAGAAGCAAAGGGTATTGCAGAGGCAGTCAGCAAGATGGCATTTGGTAACCGGCTGGGCGTAACGATAGATGCATCTGTTGCAGCAGAAGAACTGTTTGCACCTGCATTTGGTTCCATCATTGCGGAAATGACAGCAGAAGATGCCGCAGCACTGGGCTTTGGCCGTGTGGTAGGTACTGTCACAGAACAGCAGGCATTTGTATACAAGGATACTGTTGTGGACATGGAAGCAGCCATCACAGCATGGAAGGCACCATTAGAAAAGGTATTCCCGTCTGTATCCGGTGAGGCACAGGAGCCCACTCAGAATACTCTGTATCGTGCAGACAGCATTTATGTATGCAAGAATAAGGTGGCGAAGCCAACCGTATTCATTCCGGTATTCCCGGGTACCAACTGCGAGTACGACAGTATGAAGGCATTTGAGAGAGCCGGTGCCAATGTGAATATCAAAGTATTGAAGAATATGACAGAAAGCGACATTCGTGATTCTGTAGAAGTATATGAAAAGGCAATCCGTGAAGCACAGATCATCATGTTCCCGGGTGGTTTCTCCGCAGGTGACGAACCGGATGGTTCTGCAAAGTTCTTTGCAACGGCATTCCGCAATGCCAAGTTAAAGGAAGCAGTCATGGATCTGTTAAACAACCGTGACGGTCTGGCACTGGGTATCTGTAACGGATTCCAGGCACTGATCAAGTTAGGTCTGGTACCATACGGTGAGATTCAGACCCAGACAGCAGATTCTCCGACACTGACCATGAACACCATTGGCCGTCATATTTCCAAGATGGCATATACAAAGGTAGTGACAAACAAGTCTCCGTGGTTACAGGGTGCAGAACTGGGTGGTGTATACTGCAATCCGGCATCTCATGGAGAAGGCCGTTTCGTGGCAAGCAAGGAATGGATCGACAAATTGTTTGCAAACGGACAGGTGGCCACCCAGTACGTGGACTGCTTCGGCAATCCGGCACAGGAGGAAGAGTGGAACATTAACGGTTCTTACAGTGCCATCGAGGGTATTACCAGTCCGGATGGCCGTGTGCTTGGTAAGATGGCACATTCTGAACGTAGAGGCAGAAGCGTGGCAATCAATATCTACGGAGAACAGGATATGAAGATTTTCGAGTCCGGTGTGAAGTACTTCCAGTAAGATATTTGGTACAGATGCAGAGTCAGATGGCGTGGAACAAACGTAAAATGGCTCTGAATCCATATCATATTGTTCAGTAGGTTTATGTGCGTGATTGGTTGATATGCAAGAGATGTGAGGACAGATAAGGGATGAGAGATATATGAAGTGTAGTCGTTTGAAGCAAAAGTGGATGGTGCTGTTTCTGTGTGGCTGTCTGGGCATGACAGCCTGTGGCAGTCGGGAAATCAAGTCCACAGAAACCGATACTGTACAGTTTATAGAAACACAGGCAGAAGGCACAGAGTCCACAGAGGAAGCAGAATCCGGAGAAAGTGAATCCGAAGTGGAATCTGAATCAACAGAAGAGGCAGAGTCATTGGAGACAGAATCCGCAGAGCAGGTGTCACAGAAAGAAGAGGTGCCGGATTCTATAGAGGAATCAAAATCTGATCAATCTAAAGATCATGAGGAATCTAAGGAGTCCAGAGAAACGAAAGAAGCCACCAGCCGTACAAAGCCTGACCAGGAAAGTGACAACAGGGAAACCCAGCGTGAAACGGTCATTGAAATCGTGGAGCCCACCTATGAGGTGATGGGTGCCATTTATGAAGACATTTCCATGAGTTGGGCAGACCTGTGTATGCTGGTGTTAGACTGTGTGCTGACCACACCGGTTTCTTATCCGGGGGATCCAGTGTTTGCTGCCATTGGTGATCCGGGAAAGGCAGAGCCGTTGCTGATCACCGGGCACCAGACCGGTGATCAGGCGGGAAACTATTACATCTACAGCTTTCTCGACGGACAGCGGATTTATCAGTTAGGCAATTATGTGGGAATTTTGTACCGCAATCCAGAGGCAGGCCGATTCTGCCTGCAAGTGTCAGAATCAGAGTTTCGGATTTATGAGTATCATTCCAACCATATGGTGTGGATTGATACACTCCCTGCCTTGCCGGAAGGATACAGTGTGTTGTCCATGCAGCCATTGAATGTCAGCCCGCCGATCACCATTGACAACCTGCAAAACTATATCACAAACTAATAAAAATATTTAAACCGCAGATTCGAGAGCAAAGAATCTGCGGTTTCTTTTTGGATAGAATTTTTTTCTCCCCATTGAGTTTAGAAAAAATGTATGATATGCTTATAAAATGGGACTTATGTTTGTTTGGGATGACAGGAAAGGCCCATAGAGCAGTTTGGGCAGGTTTTGCCTGAATGTGGACAAGGATAAAATTTGGAATGGAGAGAAGTAAAAATGGGTGGATTTTTTGGTGTAGCATCAAAGGAAAGTTGTACATTTGATCTGTTTTTTGGTACAGACTATCATTCCCATCTGGGAACGAGAAGGGCCGGTATGGCAGTGTATGGTGAGCATGGATTTCGCAAGGCCATTCACAGTATTGAGAATTCCCCTTTTCGTACAAAATTTGAGAAGGAACTGGAGTATTTAGAAGGGAATATGGGAATAGGCAGTATTTCAGACTTTGAGGCACAGCCGATTTTTGTGCGTTCCCATCATGGAAGCTTTGCCATTACGACAGTAAGTAAGATTAATAATATAGATGAAATTGTAGATGACATTTTAAAAGGCTCTACCCATTTCTTTGAAATGAGCAATGGAGAGATCAATCCTACCGAGTTGGTAGCAGCACTGATTAACCAGAAGGAAAATCTCATTGATGGAATCAAGTATGCATTGGAAACCATTGACGGTTCTTTGTCACTGCTATTGTTGACTCCTATGGGAATCTATGCGGCAAGAGATAAAATGGGACGTACGCCGATTGTGTTGGGAAAGAAACAGGATGCCAGATGTGCCTGCTTTGAAAGCTTTTCTTATTTGAATCTGGGGTATGAGGATGATCGTGAGTTAGGACCTGGTGAGATTGCTGTGATCACTGCGGATGGTGTGAAGACACTGGTGGCACCTGGGGATCAGAAGAAAGTATGTACATTTTTATGGGTCTATTATGGATATCCGGCAGCAAGCTATGAAGGGGTCAACGTAGAAGAGATGCGTTACAATTGTGGTAAGCTGCTGGCAAGGAGAGATAATATTGATGTGGATGTGGTGGCAGGTGTGCCGGATTCCGGTACTGCTCATGCAGTGGGATATGCCAATGAGTCAGGCATTCCATTTTCCAGACCATTTATCAAGTATACCCCTACCTGGCCCCGTTCCTTTATGCCTACCATTCAGACAAAGCGGGATCTGATTGCACATATGAAACTGCTGCCGGTACATGATCTGATCAAAGATAAGAGATTACTGCTGATTGACGATTCCATCGTCAGAGGTACCCAGTTGCGGGAAACCACAGAGTTTTTATATGAAAGTGGCGCAAAAGAAGTGCACATTCGTCCTGCATGTCCGCCATTGTTATTTGGCTGTAAGTATCTGAATTTCTCCAGATCCAAGTCTGAGATGGAGTTGATCGCCAGAGTGGTCATCAATGAACTGGAAGGCAGAGAAGTGACAGAACCGGAAGTGCTGGAAGAATATGCAAATCCGGATTCTGACAAGTATCAGAAGATGGTAGATCGTATTTGTGAGAAACTGAACTTTACTTCTCTCCGGTATCACAGACTGGATGATATGTTAGAATCTGTGGGCATCAATCCGGAACATCTGTGTACTTACTGCTGGAATGGCAAAGAGTGATCACAGACCCATGGGAAACAGACGGCGACAGAAAAAAGAATTCAGCGATCATGAAGGAGATCATGAGAACAGGAAACAAATCCATGACAAAGGAAGCGGAGTGAAATACAGATATGAAGATCGGATTTGATAATGAGAAATATTTGAATATGCAGTCAGCACATATCAGAGAGCGGATTGCCCAGTTTGGAAATAAGCTGTATCTGGAGTTTGGTGGAAAATTATTTGATGACTACCATGCATCCAGAGTATTGCCGGGATTTTTGCCGGATTCTAAGTTACAGATGCTGTTGCAGTTGAAAGATCAGGCGGAGATCGTCATTGTCATCAGCGCAGAAGACATTGAAGAGAATAAGATCCGCGGAGACTATGGAATCACCTATGATGCAGATGTGATGCGGCTCATTGATGCATTTCAGGGAGTAGGATTGTTTGTGGGAAGTGTCTGTCTGACGAAATTTGCCGGACAGGCTTCTGCTGTTCGGTTCCAGAAGCAGTTAGAGGAGGCTGGCATCAAATCTTACCGTCATTACATCATTCCGGGATATCCAAGCGATGTAGAACGCATTGTCAGTGATGAGGGATATGGACGGAATGAATATATTGAAACGGAACGTCCACTGGTGGTCATCACTGCACCGGGACCAGGCAGCGGCAAGATGGCAACCTGTCTGTCCCAGTTGTACCATGAGCATAAGAGAGGGGTACAGGCCGGTTATGCCAAGTTTGAGACATTCCCCATCTGGAATCTGCCATTGCAGCATCCGGTGAATCTGGCATATGAGGCTGCTACTTCTGATCTGGATGATGTGAATATGATTGATCCGTTCCATTTAGAAGCATATGGAGAGACTACGGTCAATTATAACCGGGATGTAGAAATATTTCCGGTGCTCAATGCCATGTTTGAACTGATCGCAGGGGAGAGTCCATACAAGTCTCCTACGGATATGGGCGTGAATATGGCAGGCAATTGTATCAGCGATGATGCAGCCTGCTGTCAAGCATCCAGACAGGAGATTATCCGCAGATATTATAAATGTCTGTGTGACCAAAAGCGAAACGGTACCACCAGAGACAATTTGTATAAGTTGAAATTGTTACTAAAACAGGCAGGAGTGTCTACAGAGGATCGCAAAGTAGTGGAAGCTGCTTTACGTCAGGAAGCACAGACAGAGGGACATCCGGCGATGGCCATTGAGTTGGAGGATGGCACCATTGTGACAGGAAAGACCAGTGATTTGCTGGGAGCGGCATCTGCGGCATTGTTGAATGCTTTGAAAGCACTGGCGCAGATTGATCCGGATCAGAAGCTGATTGCGCCGGATGCCATCGAACCAATCCAATGTTTGAAAACAGACTATCTGGGAAGCAAGAATCCACGTCTTCATACAGATGAGGTGCTGATTGCCTTATCTTCTACGGCAGCCCACAGAGAGGATGCCCGTCTGGCTATGCGTCAGCTGCCTAAGTTGAAAGGGTGCCAGGCACATTCTACTGTGCTGCTGTCTTCTGTGGATGAACAGATCTTCAAACGTTTGGGGATTATGCTGACCAGTGAACCGAAGTATGAGGAAAGCCAGAGAAAGTATCATGGACATTGATGTTTAAATGTTCAGACTAAAAATAGTCAGACTGTAAGTGTTTCTGCAAAATAACAAGAAAAGAATTCTGCGAACGCAGAATTCTCGCGCCGAGCGCGGTTGCGTAAGCAACTTTTTCTCTTTCGCGCGAGGTCGCATCCTGTGCGGAGCATTTTTGGGTGACAGAATTTTCTGTTACCTAATAGGAAATTCCTATTACAAAAAAAGTGGCACAATCGTTTTGGATACGGTTGTGCCACTTGTGTTTTTATGAAAAAATGTGAAAATGCTTACCACCAGCTGTCAGAGTACCAGTTGTTGCCACGATTGTCATCCTGCCATCCGGCATTGTTTTCGTCCTGCCAATAGGGATTGTTGAAATACTGGTTGTCGTAGTCTGGCTCTTTTTCACTATCCGGTGAATTCCATTGATACCCAAATGTGTCATCATTTTCTGGATTTTCTTCACTGCTGGATGTATCTGTGTCCGTGTCATCGTTTCCAAACAGGAAGTGAAAATAATTCCAGAAACTGTGCGAATCATCGGCTTCTTCATCGGTTGGCTCCGATTCTGTTTGTTCCGGTCTTGTAGGCGTGGATTCCGGTTGGCGGTGGGTATGAATGGTACAGGTACTGGTGTAGAGATCTTCATAGGTGGAAGATCTGGTATCTTCTGTGACTACACCATCTGCCTGATCTATGTCATCTACCATCAATACGATTTTCGACTCTATCTTGCGGTCTGGACAAAATGTACCGGCAAGCATATTGGAGTCTGTACAGATGTTGTATACCTTGTGTCGGTTGCAGTACGCTGTAGGGGCAGTGCCAGGGGCAAAATATTCTTCATACACCACAGAATCGTCTTCTCCACAGCCACATACTCCCTGGATGGCAAGCAGTCCGGATTTGCTGCAAATCGTTGCTTTTTGCAGGTTGTGGTAGGAGAATGGAATGTCTTTCAGGTTTTCATGAATTCTGGACATGATTTTTTGCCAGATTTCCTTGTGATAAACCTGTCCGTTGCCCAGAGACTTCTCATCGTCATAACCAGACCAGATGCCGCAACAATAATAAGAGGAAAATCCTTCAAACCATACATCATTGGAATCGGTAGTAGAACCACTCTTTCCGGCAAGGGTCAGTCCCTTTACCTGACAGGGCAGACCAGTGGGATCAATACCCAAATCATGCCAGGGACTTTCTCCGGTGATCACATCTTCCATGGCAGAAGTAAGCAGTTCAGCGGTGGATTCCCGAAGCACTTGATGGGATTCCTGTGTCTTGCTTAACAGGATGGTACCATCTTTGTCACAAATTCGAGTGTAAAAAGTAGGTTCAATATATGTTCCGCCATTTTCAATGGCGGCATAGGCTGCGGTCAGTTCCAGGTTGGACACGCCATAGGTGATACCCCCCAGAGACAGGGCAGTGATTTTGTCTGTTTTTACCTGTCCATTGATGGTCTGACTGTCCACAAGAGAGCTGATGCCAAACCGTGTGCCATAAGAAAATGCGGTGTCAATGCCCACACTTTCATTGATGCATTTGGTGGCAATGATGTTCATGGAACACATGATGGCCTGGCGGATATTGGCATAACCCAAATAGGTGTCACTCCACCAGTTGGCAAAAGTTTGTCCATCTGCGCTGTAAGGTGCATCATAGTAAGTGGTGGCAAGGGTACAGTCTGCCGCATCAATGGCAGGTGCAAAAGTAGTCAATACTTTAAAACAGGAACCGGGTTGACGAAGAGAATCGGTAGCACGATTCAAGGTGCGGCTGGCAATTTTCTCTCCCCGTCCGCCTACAATGGCGGCCACATATCCTGTAGATGGATCAATGACAACAGCGGAAGCCTGTGGCTGTAATGTTTTAGACAATGCCTCTGATTCAATGGTATCACTTTCTGCAAGGGTCGCTGCCTTGAATTCTTCGATACAGGCGGTGATGGCTTCCTCGCTGTCAAAAATCAGCTTAAAGGCAGACTTGCCAAGTGTCTGACGTTCAAAGGCACGGATATCCGATTCGGTATACACAGAAGTAGAACCATCCCCATGTGTGACTTGCAGGTTGTATGTGATGGAATATTCTGTAATGGGGTAGTTGTCCGGATTGCTGCATTCTTCTTCTGCGATTGCCTGTATCTTCGGATCCATGGTGGTATAGATGCGCAGACCACCACTGTAAAGCAGTTTGTAAGCCTGCGTCTGGGTATAGCCCAATTCCTCCTGTAAATCCTGTACCACAGAGTCAATCAAGGCATCAGTAAAATAGCTGAATACAGAATCTCCTGCGGCATCTGCCAGGGCCTGATTGCTGGCAATGCGGTTGTACACATCGTCTGCCAGTGCGTCATCCACGTCATCTTGATTGATATATCCCTGTTGTTTCATATTGGACAGAACCAATTCCCTGCGCTCTGCGTTTTTGTCAGGATGGGTAATGGGATTGTACAAAGATGGATTCTGGGTAATGGCAGCAAGGACTGTACATTCGGAAAGGGTCAGTTCTGACACATCTTTCGCAAAGTATTTTTTGGAAGCTGCCTGTACACCAAGAGTATTGCTGCCCAAATTGATGGTATTCAGGTAATATTCCATAATGGTGCCTTTGGATTTCAGCTGTTGTTCCAGCTTTAGTGCCAGATATTGCTCCTGAATCTTGCGTACCAGCTGTTCGGCAAATGTTTTTTCGGAACCGCCCTCAAAAATATTATTCTTAATCAGCTGCTGGGTAATGGTGCTGGCCCCTTCTGAAAAATTGCCACTGGAAAATCCCACAAACGCCGCACGAAAAATTCCTTTCATGTCTATGCCTTTGTGCTCCCAAAAACGTTCATCTTCGATGGCAATAAAAGCCCGAATTAGATTGTCCGGCAGCTGGTTATAAGAAACCTCTTCTCGATTGGAACCGGCCATGACCAGCGTTTCCATGATTTCTCCTTCACTGTCATAAAGATAAGTGGCATATCCTGCTGGTTCTAAGTCAATGGCAGAAGCATCTGGGGTATCATCCAGAATACTGCGGAAGCATCCATAAGCAAAGGCGCATGCCGTAACCAGTGCAATCAGGATGATAAGAAGAAATAGTTTAAACAAAAACATCGCAATGGTGCGGTTGCGCCTTCGATGGGACGACTGCAGCATAGTCAGTTCTTTTTTTAATTGATTCGGTGAAAAATTCATAAACCCCTCTATTTGAAATGCTGTCAAGCAGATTTTTTATACTACACGTTGGTAGATGGCTTTATTATACCAGAACTTTTCTTATAAATAAAGAGGGAACGATCTGGTCCCGCTCTGGATTTGTAGTTGTACTAAAAAAGGATTTCCGTTATAATAGAGTCATATGGTGCAGTAGCAGTATTCCAATTCTGGTTTTACCGAAATCTGCATCATAAGGAAGAATTCAGACTGGAGGACATACATGGTCAGTCAATATAAAACAATCTATCGTGCGGGAAGTGCGACGATCATAGAGAAAAAATCCCGTTTTATTGCAGAAATCATTCCGGTGGAAACCGAGGAAGAAGCACTTGCATTTATCGAAAGCCGGAAGAAAAAATACTGGGATGCCACCCACAATTGTTCTGCTTATATTATTGGCACAAATCAGCCGATTATGCGATGCAGTGACGATGGAGAACCTTCTCAGACAGCCGGTAAGCCTATGTTGGATGTTCTGGCAGGATATGGACTGTGTAATGTGGCAGCAGTTGTCACAAGATATTTTGGAGGAACTCTCCTTGGAACCGGAGGACTGGTTCGGGCTTACAGCCGTGCAGTGCAGGAAGGGATCCATGCATGTGTGCAGGTGGAAAAAAAGCTTGCATGGGAACTGGAAATAGGAATAGATTATACAGGAATTGGAAAAATACAGTATATCATTGCGTCAGCTGGTCTGGAAGCCATTGATACCCAATATACCGATACGGTGACAATCCGTTTACCGGTACCGGTGGCAGAGACGGACCGCTTGGAAAAGGAACTGATAGAAGGTACCAGTGGAACTGTTCAGATTATCAGGCTGCGTCAGCTGTATTATGGATTGGTAGATGGGGCAGTTGTTTTGTTTGAAGAATAGTAGATAGAAACAGGCGATTGAGATGGGGGTTCTTGATTACCTTTGTAGATAAGGGGGGAAAATATGATACAGATTGCAGTCTGTGACGACAGCCAGCAGTGGATTGGCACGATTAGTACTTTGCTGACAAATTTTCAGGAGAAATACCATGAAGAACTGCAAATTGAAGAATATTCATCTGGTCAGGAACTGTTGGCAGATTATGAAAAAGGAGAACGGTTCGATCTACTGTATTTGGATATTGAGATGGAAGAGATGGATGGCATCCATACCGCATCCCATATCCGGCAAAGGGATAACAGGCTATTGATCGTCTATGTGTCAGGGCACGAAGAATATTTACGGGAGTTGTTTGAAACAGAACCTTTTCGTTTCATTCAAAAACCCATTGAGGAACAACGGTTTGAGGAAGTGTTCTGTAAGGCAGTGGAACGGATTTCTTCCAGAAAAAAACAGTATTTTTATTACCAGTCCGGCAAGAACATTGTCAAGCTTTTGGTGCAGAATATTATTTATATCGAAAGTGACAAGCGAAAAGTGATCATCCATACCATTACAGATACCAGAGAATATTATGATAAGTTGGATGTGGTGGAAGAGAAATTAAAAGAAATGCGGTTTGTTCGAATTCACAAGGCATATCTGGTGAATATGGATCACATAGAAGCATTTCAGTATGACAGAGTGGCACTTTCAGATGGCACTTTTTTGAGCATCAGTGAGAAAAACAGGCCAAGAATGCGGGAAATGTTTTGGGAATACTGTAGAGAGGACGGGGGAAATGACTGATTTTTTGTTGCTTGTGGTCATCAATGGATTTTTTTTGTACTTGGTAACCGGATATTACAGGTTGCTGTGGAATGGACAAATAAAACGTAAGGGATTGCTGCTCGGTGCAACTGTGTTTTTCTGGACATTGTTGAACCTGTGCTGTTACCTGGTGGATGAACGCTATCCGATCAGGGGTAAGCTGGCATTTGCCGCAATTGTGGTCATGATGATAGGTGGTGTCATTCTTTATTATGTGCTGTCATATGGATTGGAAAGACAAAGAAATCTCAGAGAGCGTCTGGCGCAGCAGCAGTTAGAGGGATTGCAGATGCAGTATGAACTGATTACACAGCAGCAGATGGAACTTGGCAGACAGCGTCATGAACTGAAAAATTTATATTTATCCATTGAGTCTATGGCAGAAAAGCAGGATACAGCAGGGATTCTGGAGTTGGTGAGGCAGAAGGGGGCATTGCTTGCAGAAGGAAAAGGACGTGCGGCAACTGGTAATCGAGTGGTGGATGCAGTACTCAATTACCGGATAGAGAGGGAAGAAGTACAGGAGATTTCATATGAATTGAAATTGAACATTCCCACTACATTGAACCTTTCTGATGTGATACTCAGTGGTGTATTGGGAAATTTATTAGATAATGCGATAGAAGCCAGCTTGTATTTGCCAAGGGAAGCCAGGCAGGTAATCGTTTCTATGTATATTGACCGGAAAAATTTGTTTCTGGAAGTCATAAACAACTTTGATGGTACCATCCGCACCGATGGAAAAGGGCAGTTGGTTACAAGAAAAAAAGACAAAACCGGTCACGGATATGGACTGTCTGTGATACAGGATCTGTTGGATGCAAAAGACGGCAACATACAGCTGCTTTGGAGTGACAGACAGTTTCAGGCAAGAGTGGTATTTTATCATGTGGTATAGAAGGGAGGTGCAGAAGGAATCGGATGGGGTGTCGCAGCTCTTTCTGGTTTTGAACCGTAAATATGACAAAAATACCCGTAAAAGTGACATTTTGCAGCACAAAGAAAATCTGGTGTTATACTGTATGTATCAATCGTGTTCTTTGGATGAAAGAAGGATCACGGAGAGAGGAGGTTGGTTATATGACAGTATTTTACTGGCTGGTTTTGTTCATCCTGCTGATTATAGTGGAACTGGGTACGCTGCAGTTGGTATCGTTGTGGTTTGCCTGTGGTTCCCTGGCGGGTTTGGTGATCTTGCAGCTTGGCGGAAGTATCGAAGCCCAGCTGATTGGATTTTTATTGGTATCTTTTGTGCTGCTCATTTTGGTAAAACCATTGACAGACAAAAAATTAAAAGGCCATCAGGTGAAGACCAATGTGGACAGTCTGATCGGGAAGACAGCTAAAGTCATAAAGCAGATCAATGGGCCGGATGGCAGAGGTGTGGCAGTGGTCAATGGACTGGAATGGACCGCGGTGGCATACGATGACTCGGTGTTTGAAGAAGGTACATATGTGACAATCCGGGAGATCAGCGGTGTGAAGCTGATCGTAGAAGCCAAAGCAGAAGAAGTATAACACACATACAGTCAGAGGAGACTGTCTGTCTGCGTCAGCGCTGCCGAAGCAGACAGAGAGGAATGGGGCGGCGCAGAAAAGAGGTTAATATGTTGACAGCAGCATTAGGAGCAGGTTTTATTGCATTTGTAGTTGTACTGTTAGTGGTATTGGTGATTCTGTCTTCCTGTATCAGAATCGTGCCACAGGCAACTGCCATGGTCATTGAACGTTTGGGTGGTTATCTTGCCACCTGGTCCGTTGGTGTACATGTAAAGGTACCATTTATTGATCGGGTTGCCAAGAGAGTGATCTTAAAAGAGCAGGTAGTAGATTTTGCACCACAGCCAGTGATTACAAAGGATAATGTAACCATGAGAATCGATACTGTCGTATTCTTCCAGATTACAGATCCAAAGTTGTACTGCTATGGTGTGGAGAATCCGATTATGGCTATTGAGAACCTGACGGCAACTACTCTTCGTAACATCATCGGTGATCTGGAGTTAGACCAGACACTGACATCCCGTGAGACCATCAATACCAAAATGCGTGCATCTTTGGATGCGGCAACTGATCCATGGGGCATCAAGGTCAATCGTGTAGAGTTAAAGAACATCATTCCGCCTACTGCCATTCAGGAAGCCATGGAGAAGCAGATGAAGGCAGAGCGTGAAAGACGTGAGGCGATTTTAAGAGCAGAAGGTGAGAAGAAGTCTACCATTCTGGTGGCAGAAGGTAAGAAAGAGTCTGTCATCCTGGATGCAGAGGCAGAAAAACAGGCAGCCATCCTTCGTGCGGAAGCACAGCGGGAAGCGATGATTCGTGAGGCAGAAGGTCAGGCAACCGCAATCCTGAAGGTACAGGAGGCAACCGCAGAAGGTATCCGCTTTATTAAGGATGCCGGCGCAGATGATGCAGTCATCCAGTTGAAGAGTCTAGAGGCATTTGCCAAGGCAGCAGACGGTAAGGCCACCAAGATCATCATTCCATCTGAGATTCAGGGTATGGCCGGTATGGTGAAGTCTCTGGTAGAGGTAGGCAAGAGCGAGGAGTAATCCTTTTTCCTGTTACCGTGAGGGTGGCAGACAGTTGTATAGATTGTAAAATCAGGCAGAGGGCAGGCATAGTTTGAACTGTCCTCTGTTTTTTGATTGACTGCGATGATAAAAATGTTTGTGCACAATCCGGATGTGCTCTGGCTTGGCAAATAAAAATGCTTGCATATTTCAAAATTGCTAGTATAATAAAAAGATGTTTGATTTTTAGAAGCTGAGCAACCGGGTTGCCGGAAGATGAATGGAGTATGTATGGTAACGAAGAGAGAAGATGTAAGAAACGTAGCAATCATTGCCCATGTAGACCACGGTAAGACCACACTGGTGGATGAATTATTAAAGCAGAGCGGTGTATTCCGTGCCAATCAGGAAGTACAGGAGCGTGTCATGGACTCCAATGACATTGAGCGTGAGCGTGGAATCACCATCCTGTCTAAGAATACGGCAGTTTATTATAAGGATACCAAGATCAATATTATTGATACCCCAGGCCATGCGGATTTTGGTGGTGAGGTAGAGCGTGTATTAAAGATGGTAGATGGTGTTATCCTGGTAGTGGATGCATTTGAAGGCGCCATGCCACAGACCAAGTTTGTGTTAAGTAAGGCGTTGGAACTGGATCTGGCTGTGATCGTATGTATCAATAAGATCGACCGTCCAGAAGCAAGACCGGAAGAAGTCATTGAGGAGGTATTGGAACTGTTGATGGATCTGGATGCTTCTGATGAACAGTTAGACTGTCCGTTTGTCTTTGCGTCTGCAAAGAGCGGCTATGCCACACTGTCACTGGATGATCCGAAGGAAAATATGCTTCCATTGTTTGAAACCATCGTGAATCATATTCCGGCTCCGGAAGGTGACCCGGATGCCGGGACACAGGTGCTGATCAGCACCATTGATTACAACGAGTATGTGGGAAGAATCGGCGTAGGAAAGGTGGACAATGGCAGCTTAAGAGTCAATCAGGACTGTGTATTGGTGAACCATCATGATCCGGATTTCAAGAAGCGTGTGAAGATCAGCAAGCTGTATGAGTTTGACGGTCTGGCAAAGACAGAAGTAGAAGAGGCAAAGATTGGTTCCATCGTTGCCATTTCCGGTATTGCAGACATCCATATTGGAGATACCATCTGTTCTCCGGAAAATCCGGAGGCCATTCCATTCCAGAAGATTTCCGAGCCCACCATTGCCATGAATTTTATGGTCAATGATAGTCCTCTGGCAGGTCAGGAAGGAAAATTTGTCACTTCCAGACATTTGCGTGACAGATTGTTCCGTGAGTTGAACACAGATGTGTCCCTGCGGGTAGAGGAAACGGAAAGTGCGGACTGCTTCAAAGTCTCCGGACGCGGTGAGTTGCATCTGTCTGTTCTGATTGAGAACATGCGTCGTGAGGGATATGAGTTTGCAGTCAGCAAGGCAGAGGTTTTGACCAAACGGGATGAGCGCAATCGTGTATTAGAGCCCATGGAGTTGGTATATATTGATGTGCCGGAGGAATTTTCCGGCAATGTGATCCAGAAATTAAGCAGCCGTAAGGGTGAATTACAGGGCATGGGAACTGCACAGGGCGGTTATACCAGATTAGAGTTTTCCATCCCGTCCCGTGGTCTGATCGGGTATCGTGGCGACTTTTTGACCGACACCAAGGGAAATGGCATCATGAATACTATTTTTGATGGATATGAACTGTACAAAGGTGAGATTGCATACCGGAAGCAGGGTTCTCTGATTGCTTTTGAAAATGGTGTATCCATTACCTATGGTCTGTTCAATGCCCAGGAGAGGGGCACTCTGTTCATCGGACCAGGTGAAAAAGTATATTCCGGTATGGTCATTGGACAGAATGGACGAAGCGAAGATGTAGAGGTGAATGTGTGCAAGACCAAACATCTGAGCAATACCCGTTCTTCCGGTTCTGACGAAGCATTGAAGCTGGTGCCGCCAAAGAACATGAGCTTAGAGCAGTGTCTGGACTTTATTGAGACGGATGAGTTGCTGGAAGTGACCCCAACCAGCCTGCGTATTCGCAAGAAGATCTTAGATCCTACCATGCGGAAGCGTGCCGGATTCCGGAAAAATGGCTGATGACAAAACGCAAAAAAATGGCATACTGTAAATATTGATGTGGTTACAACAAATCACAAAACAAACAACAGGTCTGTAGAAGTGAACTTGCTTTTACAGACCTGTTTTCATATAGATAGGACAGTTATGAAAAATGATGTTTTCTTAATTTTTTTAAGAAATGGAAAAAAATTTACTTGAAATCAGGTTGAAGAACTGTATAATATTAAGTAGAATGGCAATGGAAAATAGAAATCAAAAAATTTATACTACTAGTGAATGAAATTGTAGTCTTTATTGAAGGAACAGGCGATTGAAAAATTCCAAACAGTTTTGCGTTGCCCATATGCAAGGAGGTCTATCATGGATTCAATTGATAAACGTATTATATCTATTTTACAGGAAAACGCAAGAACCCCATTGAAAGTCATTGCAGAGAAAACATATCTGTCTTCCCCGGCAGTATCTGCAAGAATTGATCGATTGGAGAAAGAGGGGATCATCACTGGTTATACAGCTAAGGTCAATATGGTAAAGCTGGGGTATCATATCACCGCTTTTATCAATCTGGAAGTAGAGCCAAGTCAGAAAGTGGAGTTTTATCCATACATAGAGTCTTGTACCAATGTGTTGGAATGCAACTGTGTGACAGGGGATTATTCTATGCTGATCAAGGTGGCATTTGCCAGTACCACAGGGTTGGATCATTTCATTGGGCAGCTGCAGAAATATGGAAAAACCAGCACCCAGATTGTGTTCTCTACTCATGCAGGTCCAAGAGATGTGAAAGTTGATTTGGATGAAAGTGTATCAAAATAGGATGGATGTATTTTGTACTTAAAAATCAATCTGACCATATTAAAAAAATGAAAATTGGCCATTTTTATACAGCCACATAAGTGTTATTCTATACCCAACATCCAGACAGAAGGAAACCAGAACAGTTACAGCGGTATCTGGTTGTGGATGGAATAAAGGGTGCTTTCTCCAAAAGGAAAGTACGGAAATGAGGTAACAATGAAGAATAATACGATGGTGCTGAAGGTGACAGAGACAGCCCTTTTGGCTGCATTGGCATATATTGCCTTTCAGTTTTTCAAAATCCCGATTACTTTACCAGGCGGTTCCAGTACATATTTCCACCTGGGAAATACGTTTGCAGCACTGGGGGCCATGCTGATTGGCGGTATTTATGGTGGATTGGCCGGAGGAATCGGTCTGGCACTGGCAGATTTGACTTCCGGAGAACCGATTTATGCAGTGACCACATTTTTTTTAAAACTGATCATTGGACTGGTAACCGGATTGGTAGCACACAAGATTGGTCATATCAATGAGAAAAACAGAAAGGAATACTTCCCGTGGAGTATCATTGCACCGGCCATTGGTTTGGGTGTGAATATCATTACCGACCCTGTAGTTGGTTTTCTGCGGAATAAGTTTTTATTTGGATTGGACACAGACCTGTCTTACATTGCTGGAAAGCTGACGGCAGGCGTGACATTTGTCAATGCGATCTTATCCTGCATCTGTGTTGTGATTTTGTATAATATTTTAAGACCGGCACTTGGAAAAGCAGGGCTGCTGCCAGGGGTGAAAAAGTAATCTGGAAAGCAGGAGAACAAAAACAAAATGTGTGGGCATAGATGATAGAACCATAAAAGAAAAACACTGAATCTATTGCAATGAGGCAGTTGATTGCCTGTGCAGAGAAGCAGTGTTTTTTATTTGGAATACGATACGGAGCCAGATAGAATGTGAATAAAAAGTTGGCTCGTTGCTTGTAACTGTGAGGATACTGAACAGTTACGATTAAATGTATTTTGCTTTTAATACGAAATCAATTAAGTCCCCATTGTTTTTGGTATGCTGGAATTTCTCTATGATTCGTTCTACGGATTCTTCCGGTTTTTGTGTCTGGATCGCTTTATGAATATAGTTGGATACGGTCTGTTCCTGTTCCGATAACAGTAAATCATCCCGTCTGGTGCCAGATTTTAAAATATCCAGTGCAGGGAAGACTCGTTTTTCAGATAGCTTCCGGTCCAATACCAGTTCCATATTACCGGTTCCCTTGAATTCTTCGAATACCACGTCGTCCATGCGGCTGCCGGTTTCCACCAATGCAGTGGCCAGGACGGTCAGGCTGCCCCCTTCCCGCATGTTTCTGGCGGCACCGAAGAATTTCTTTGGCATATGCAGTGCCGCAGGGTCTAAACCACCGGACAAGGTACGTCCGGAAGAAACACAGGTCAGGTTATAGGCTCTGGTCAGACGGGTAATGCTGTCTAATAAAATAATCACGTCTTTTTTATGCTCCACAAGCCGCTTTGCCCGTTCTAAGACCATTTCGGAAACCCGCCTATGATTGTCCGGCAATTCGTCAAAAGTAGAATAGATGACTTCTGCGTTTGGTCCTTCGATGGATTCCTTGATGTCAGTGACTTCCTCCGGACGCTCATCAATCAACAGTACGATCACATGAACCTCCGGATGATTTTGCAAAACAGCCGAAGCAACCTGCTTGAGTAAAGTAGTCTTACCGGCCTTTGGCGGAGATACAATCATACCACGCTGCCCCTTTCCGATGGGGCTGACCAAATCCATAATTCTTGTGGAAAGAGGACCGTTTGCCGTCTCTAAACGAAGACGTGAATCCGGAAAGATTGGGGTCAATGTTTCAAATGGTTTGCGGACTTCTGCCTCGCTGGGTGGACAGTCGTTGATTTGATTCACATACAACAAAGCAGCAAATTTATCATTGCCAGTGCGAACCCGTTTGCTGCCAGTGATGAAATCCCCGGTTTTCATATTAAAACGGCGGATTTGGGAAGCTGCTACATAGACATCGTTTTCGCCAGGCAGATAATTATCGGAACGTATGAAACCATAGCCGTCCGGCATGATTTCTAAAATACCCCGTGCTTCTTCTCCGCTGTCAATATCGGCGTAATCTGCTTTGTTGAAAGTATCCTGTTTGGCTTCTGTCCGTTGAGGAGGTCTGAAATAATTGGTACGAAGCTGCCCTTGAGCATTTTGTAGTTCCCCGGTACGGGGATTGCTGCTGGTGCGACCGTTGATGGGATTGCTGTTTCGGTTGATGGTACGGATGGTATTTCCAGTACGATTTGGAACGGTTCTACGTTCGGTATAACGGTTTTGGTAATGTTCTGTAACCGCTTCTGTAGAAACAGTGGGTTCTTCTTTTTTCTCAGACGGGGATACAGCAGGCGCAGAAACAGATTGATTTATCTGTTGCAATGCTGCTAGTAACTCACCTTTGCGCAAGGCTGTGATATGTTTTAAGCCTTGGGCTTTTGCGATTTCCCGCAGTTCCGCCAGAGTTTTTGTTGATAAATCCTCTTGCATGATGCATTCTCCATTTCTTTGTTTAATAGAAGGGGATCCATGTTTTATAGAGTCTGTTGTTGTGTATCGAAAACATGGAAATAGACCAGAAATTAATAGATAAAAGGCAATTGTTCAGAAACCACTATTCCAAAAGAGTATTGCATCGCAAAATGCTAAGTTGTGCAAGCAAAAAATTCCATCAATGAAGGTGATTTGGACTGGATCTTTGCTGGTAGCTGTGAAAGAATCAAACAGTTACCAGTAAAGCGAGTATTCAGAAGACACTGAACAATTACCATAAAAATCTGAAATACGGTCATACAATTAAAACACGTATTTCATTATACACCCTTTACTGAAAAATGGAAGTAGTTTTTCTTAAAAACAAAAGAGTTTTTTGCACTGGAAATCAAAATCCTTGCTTGACGGAACATCATAAAATTGTTATAGTGTTATCTATGAAAGAATCAGAAAAAAGAGAAAAACCTTACTATGCATTGGATTATTATCTGCGGGAGCAGTTTGGCGGAAAAGTATATAAGGTTGCTTTAAATGCAGGAATGTCCTGCCCAAACAGAGATGGAACCATTGGGTATGGAGGCTGCATTTTTTGTAGTGCAGGCGGTTCCGGAGATTTTGCGGGTGATGTGCATCGTACCATAACAGACCAGATTGCACAGGGAATAGAAGGTACGAAGAAGTTTAAGGCGGAACGGTATATTGCTTATTTTCAGGCTTTTACCAATACATATGCACCGATAGAACGGTTAGAGGCAGTTTACAAAGAAGCCATTGTCCATGAACAGATAGCAGCACTGTCCATTGCCACCAGACCGGATTGTATTTCTGAGGAAGTCATTGCTTTGCTGACAGAATTGAATACACAAAAGCCTGTGTGGGTGGAACTGGGATTGCAGACCATTCATGAACAAACCGCACAGTATATCCGTCGTGGATATGGACTGGATTGTTTTGCACAAACAGTACAACGTTTGTCAAGAGCAGGCCTGACTGTGATTGTACATGTAATATTAGGACTGCCTGGAGAGAGCAGAGAGGATATGTTAGAGACCATTTCCTATCTGAATCACTGCCCCATACAGGGAATCAAGCTGCAGTTGCTGCATGTGTTACAGGGGACAGATCTGGCGGCAGAGTATGAGGCACATGCATTTGAAGTGTTGGAATTTGAGGAATATATCCAGCTTGTGTGTGATTGTATCGGATATTTGAGATCAGACATTGTGGTACACAGAATTACTGGGGACGGACCGAAGGATCTGTTGATTGCGCCTTTGTGGAGTACGGCCAAGAGAAAGGTGATGAATGCCATTCATCACCAGTTGAGAGTAAGAAGTATCACCCAAGGGTGTTTTTTGACGGAAGCAGAAGGAGGAATGAAGAATGTCGGAGCAGATGGCTTTATATAAACTGATGGTTTTATATATGCTGAAGCGTGTCAATTTTCCATTGACCTATAAGCAGATTACGGAGTTCTTTTTTGGAAAGGACTATACCAATTATTTTACCTTTCAGCAGGTAATGGGAGAATTGACAGATGCCAATCTGATTCACATTGAAACCGCACGGCATACTTCCTACTATGAGATTACAAAGGAAGGGGATGAGGTGCTGTATTATTACTCCAAGAATATTCCCACTGCCATTGTTGAGGATATCAACCAGTATCTCAATGATAATAAATTCAAGATGCGCAATGAAACCGGTATTGTAGCAGACTATTTCCAGACAGAGACCAGAGATTATATGGTGCGTTGTCAGGTGAAAGAAGGACGCAGTACTTTATTTACCGTGGAGTTATCTGTGCCCACAGAGGATCAGGCCATTACCGTTTGTGATCATTGGGAAAGTAATTGTCAGGAACTGTATGCTTATGTGATGCGGAAGTTGATTCAAACGGCAGATCAGTAGCGGAAGAACAGTTTGTGTGTTTTTCAAGAAAATGCTTGCATTTTTGGTCAAAACATGATAGGATAAATTCGTTACGCAATGCGTATGAATCTGGCTGCTGTTCGGAAATCAGCAGTACAATGTAAAGAGGTGAATACAATGAAAGAAGGAATCCATCCAAATTATTATCAGGCAAAGGTTGTATGTAACTGTGGCAATGAGTTCGTAACTGGTTCTACTAAGCCGGAGATCCACGTGGAAATTTGTTCTAAGTGCCATTCTTTTTATACCGGTCAGCAGAAGGCAGCTTCCGCTCGTGGTCGTATTGAGAAGTTCAACCGTAAGTATGGCGTAAACAATAACTAGTACAGAGTAGGGCTGTTGTTAACCGAAAGGATAACGCAGTCCTGTTTGCATTGGAGCAGACAGGCTGTGTTATTTGGTTAAGGACAGCTTTTTTTAGTAATAGAAATTTCTATCAAAAAAAACGCTGCATACAGGATGCGATTAGGGGGGATAAATATGAAATCATCCGGAATTGGCGGTCAGGCGGTCATGGAAGGGATCATGATGAAAAATCAGAAAGCTTATGCAGTGGCTGTGCGCAAACCAAATCAGGAAATAGAAGTGAAAAAGGAAACTTATCATAGTTTTTCGGATCGGCATCCGATTTGTAAGAAGCCTTTCATCAGGGGGATATTCAACTTTGTGGATTCTCTAATCCTGGGCATGTCCACTTTGATGTATTCATCTTCCTTCTTTGAAGAAGACGAAAAGGAAACAAAAGAACCTTCTGCATGGATGAAAAAACTGGCATCTGTGTTTGGGATGGAAGGAGAGACAGCGGAGTTTGCAGAGAAAGTTACCATGACAGTTACCGTGTGTATTTCTGTGATACTTGCGGTGGGGATTTTTATGCTGTTGCCAGTGGTACTGGTTAACTGGCTGGGCAGGTTGATTTCTTCTGGAACTGTGCTTGCAGTCATAGAAGGTTTGATTCGAATTGGGATTTTTATTGCGTATGTATCGTTGATTTCTCTTATGCCGGAGATCAACAGGACTTATATGTATCATGGTGCTGAGCATAAGTGTATCAATTGTATTGAGCATGGGTTGGAATTGACAGTGGAGAATGTGGCTGCCAGTTCTAAGGAACATAAACGGTGTGGTACCAGTTTTATGCTATTAGTTATGATCATTAGTATGTTCTGCTTTATGATTGTGCGGGTGGATACGTTTTGGTTGAAATTGGTGTCCAGGGTATTATTGATTCCGGTAATTGCCGGACTCTCTTATGAATTTTTGCGTCTGGCAGGTAATAGTGACCATCCTCTTGTAAATTTGCTCAGCAAACCAGGGTTGTGGTTACAGGGACTGACCACAAAGGAACCGGATCGGAGTATGATTGAGGTGGCAATTTGTGCAATAGAGGCAGTGTTTGACTGGAAAACCTATTTGCAGGAGAATTTTTCCGACCCCACACAGCGGGAAAGTGGTATAGAGAAGCAAGAACGTGAATAAATAAACAGTTATGTCATAGAATTGTCCAAAAGAAAAGGACGGAAGGAACAGACCATGAAAGGAACCTATCAGGAACTGTTGGCAGAGGGAATCATGCAGTTAGAAGCTGTGGGAATTGCAGATGCATCTCTGGATGCATGGTACTTGCTTTCTCTCTGTTTTCACATAGACCGCATGCATTTTCTTATGGAACGAAGCAGGGAGCAGGAGTGGCAGGAGGATACAGTTGCACGGTATCAACATTTGATTGAGAAGCGGGCAGCACACATACCCCTGCAACAGCTGACCGGAGAACAGGAGTTTATGGGACTGCCCTTTTTGGTGAATGAGCATGTGCTGATTCCCAGACAGGATACGGAGATACTGGTGGAACATGTGTTAGAATGGACGGCGGAACAGAAGGATTTGACTCTTTTAGACATGTGCACCGGTTCCGGCTGCATTGCCCTCAGTCTGGCAGTGCTGGGAAAGGAACAGTTTTCCAGAGTGCTGGCAGTGGATGTGTCTTCACAGGCACTGGAAGTGGCACGGGAAAATGGAAGAAGATTACAGGCAGAGGTGGAATGGCTGAAAAGTGATATGTTTCAGAATGTTCCAGTCCTTCAGGCAGATGTGATCGTGTCCAATCCCCCTTATATCAGACCAGATGTGATCGAGACACTGATGCCGGAGGTGCGGGATCATGAGCCACGCATGGCATTGGATGGTGGCAGGGATGGATTGGATTTTTATAGAGTATTGACAAAACAGGCTGCTTCTTTTTTGAAAGATCAAGGCGTTCTGGCCGTGGAGATTGGATATGACCAGGGAGAAGCAGTGTCAGAACTGTTTGCCCAGTACGGATTTGAATCGGTGCAGGTCATACAGGATCTGGCAGGTTTAGATCGTGTGGTAATGGGACGAAAGCGGTGCTGGAGATAGAAACATCCCGGAAATCATAATAGGAGTTTGAAAAAAATGTTTGATAAATTAGATGCGATATTGATTCGGTTTGAGGAATTGCTGTTGGAATTAAACGATCCCATGCTGGCAATGGATCAGAACCGGTATCGGAAACTGATGAAGGAGCATGCGGAATTGGCACCTATCGTAGAGGCATACAAAGCCTATAAGGATGCCAAGCAGACCATCGAGGACAGCATTTCTATGTTGGAAGAAGAGAATGACGAGGAAATGCGTGAACTGTTAAAGGAAGAACTTTCCGATGCCAGAGAACAGGTAGAGGAATTAGAGCAGCAGTTGAAAATTTTGCTGCTGCCCAAGGATCCCAATGATGAAAAGAACGTCTTTGTGGAAATTCGTGCCGGTGCCGGTGGAGATGAAGCTG
The DNA here is from genome assembly GCA_017457865.1 of Lachnospiraceae bacterium. Classification (GTDB taxonomy): domain Bacteria; phylum Bacillota; class Clostridia; order Lachnospirales; family Lachnospiraceae; genus UBA2942. Next base: position 29,503 of record JAFTGN010000092.1, read on the forward strand.
CATTGTTTTCCGCTGAACTATATCGGATGTATGTTCATTATGCAGAATTGAACCGTTGGAAGTGTGAACTGGTCAGCTGCAATGAAAATGGCATTGGAGGTATGAAGGAAGTGGTATTTCAGATTTCCGGTCAGGGTGCTTATTCCAAGCTGAAATATGAGAGCGGGGTGCACAGAGTGCAGAGGGTGCCGGAGACAGAGAGTGCCGGTAGAATTCACACCTCTACCAGTACGGTGGCAATCATGCCGGAGGCAGAAGACGTAGACGTGCAGATTGATATGAATGATATTCGCTTTGATGTATTCCGTGCATCTGGAAATGGTGGTCAGTGTGTCAATACCACTGATTCTGCAGTTCGTCTGACGCATATTCCTACCGGTATCGTCATATCCTGTCAGGATGAGAAAAGCCAGTTGAAGAATAAAGATAAGGCATTGAAAGTGCTTCGTGCAAAGCTGTTTGAACTGGAAAGTGCAAAAAAGCAGGATGCAGAGGCAGAGGCGAGACGAAGCCAGATTGGAACAGGGGATCGCTCAGAAAAAATTCGTACCTACAACTTCCCTCAGGGACGAGTGACAGATCACCGCATTAAGCTGACTTTGTACAAGATTGATTCCATTATGAATGGAGATTTGACAGAACTGTTAGACAGTCTGATTGCAGCAGATCAGGCAGCAAGACTTGGAAAATTGCAGGAAGCAATGTAAGGAATCAGGATTAAAATGTAATTCGAAAACTAAAATACAGAAGTATGGATTGCATTTTTGTGAGAATATGTTATACTAATTGAGAAATGGTAATGATTCAGTATTCATTATCTATGAGGGTTTTGAGAAAGGAGATTTCTCTATGAATATAGGGTTGATTGCGCAGACACCAAAACGAATTTTGTTGGAGAATTTTTGTATTGCATATAAGGGCATTTTAAAGAAACACACCATCTATGCCACAGAACTGACAGCCCTGCGTGTAGAGGCTGTGACGGCTTTGCCAGTGGTGAAGCTTTTACCGGAGGATATGGGAGGATGCAAGCAGGTGGAAAGTTTGATTGCCAGAGAGGATCTGGATATGGTGATTTATTTCCATACTGGTGAGGAATTGGAGGAGACCTACGAAGATCATAAGTGGTTTTCTGAAATCACACGTTTATGCGACTTTTACTCGATTCCCCTTGCCACCAATATCGGAACTGCAGAGTCATTGATTCTTTGTCTGGAACATGGTGATTTGGAATGGCGTGCATAAATAAAAGTGAGAAACAGGGCATTGCGAAGCTGATTTCACAGATGCCCTGAATTGCTTTAAATATGATTGGTACTGAACGGTACTTGCCATTGTGTTTGTTTGGGTATAAAACATTTGACAGAGGTACCGTTACTCTGCTAGTGTCTCCCATAGTTCATATAGTTCTAACAACTCTTCTTCCAGACTTGTTTTTTCCTGATTGATCTCCATCAGTTTTGCTACATTGGTGTAGATGTCTTCCTGGGTAAGAAGAACATCCAGTTCCTCGTTTCTTTTTTCCAACTCTGCGATACGGGTTTCTGCCTTTTTTAGATCATTTTGTTTTTTTCGCAATCGTGCCTGTTCTTCTTTTTGCTGTTTCCAGTCGGTTTTGGTTTCGGTCTCCTTTTCTGCGAATGTTTCTGTAACAGGGACAGTTTTAGAACTGCCAAAGGCAGTCTGGGTGATCTGTTCTTTTTTCTCCAGATAATAATCATAATTGCCAATGTAATTTAGGAATGTATGGTTGGTCAATTCCAAAATTCGTGTGGCTGTTTTGTTGATAAAATAACGATCATGAGACACATACAGCACCGTGCCGGTATAGCGGTTTAATGCATTTTCCAGAATTTCCTTAGACAGCATATCCAGATGGTTGGTAGGCTCGTCCAAAATCAAAAAGTTGGCATCGGACAACATCAGTTTTGCCAGAGAAATTCGACCTCGTTCGCCGCCACTGAGATCAGAGATTCGCTTAAATACATCATCTCCGGTAAACAGAAAAGAAGCCAGTACATTGCGGATTTCTGTATTGGTCATAGCCGGATAGGCATCTGAAATTTCTTCGAAGGCTGTATTGTCCATGTTTAGTACATGGTGTTCCTGATCGTAGTAACCCACCTGTACTTTGGAACCCAGTATAAAAGTACCGCTGTCGGCTGTTTCTACTCCATTTATAATTTTCAGCAACGTGGTCTTTCCGGTACCGTTGCCGCCAATGATGGCAACTCGTTCTCCACGTTTCACCTCAATGTTGGCATTTTGGAACAGAGGGTGGTCACCATAGGACTTGGAAAGTCCTCGAATAGACAGGACGTCATTGCCGCTGGTAATGCGAGGAGTCAGTGTAATTCGCATGGAAGCATTTTCTTCTACAGGTTTTTCCAAACGCTCAATCTTATCCAGCATTTTTACCCGGCTTTCCGCCCGTTTAATGGATTTCTCCCGATTAAAGGAGCGCAGCTTTTCGATGACTTCTTCCTGATGCTGTATTTCCTTCTGCTGATTCAGATACTGCTTCATCTGTGCTTCTACCATTGCCTGTTTTTGGTGGCTGTAGTCGCTGTAGGTTCCCTGGAAGGTGTGGGCATTGCCCTGACTGATTTCAATGATCTTGCTTACCACTTTGTCCAGAAAATATCGATCATGAGTCACAACCAACACGGCACCATTATAGTTGGACAGATAAGTTTCCAACCATGCAATGGAATCCATATCCAGATGGTTGGTAGGCTCGTCCAGCAATAGAATATCTGGCTTAGACAACAACAGTTTACCCAAAGACACACGGGTCTTTTGTCCACCGGAAAGGGTAGAAACTGTCTTGGAAAAGCTGTCTTCTGGGAATCCAAGACCCTTTAGCACACCGGTAATCTCGCTTTGCAAGGCATAGCCATTTTCAGTTTCAAATTGATGATTCAGTCGGGTATACTGTTCCATGGCAGCTTCCAGAGCCTGTCCTTCCAGGTGTTTCATGTCTGCTTCCAATTCCCGTATTCTGGTTTCAATGTCTAATAGATACCGTCTGGTTTCCAATAGTTCCTCATAAATGCTGCGGTCACTTTCCAGGTCCTGGTGCTGTGCCAGATAACCCAGTGTCTTGCCTTTGGCAATTGTCACGTTCCCTTCATCGGTAGAAAGCTGCCCCATGATGATTTTGAGCAGAGTGGACTTGCCGGCACCGTTGATGCCTACGATGGCAGCTTTTTCATGGTCTTCTATATGGAAGGATACAGATTTTAAAATGGTCTGATCTAAAAAGGATTTTTGGATATGATTGCATGCCAATATCATGATGTTCTCCTATGTGATGAAATTTCCATATAATCATACTAAAAAAAGAAAAAGATGTCCAGTAACCGTCAATGAAAAAATGAGGCTTGATTCAAACAAATGTAATGTTCGGTATGGATCTGAGCGTGTTTTTGGTGATTTTTATGGTTTTGAGGACGAGATTGCTTTACATTTGGGAATTTGTATAGTAAAATGAGGATGATAACAGTGGCGTGCATTTCATGGAACATGATCAATGAGGAGGAAATGTAAATCTTTAAGAAACCATACAGTCTTGCAAACAACTTACGGACAAGCCATTGTTGATCCGTCTGGATTTTGGCAATGACTCAATTGATCATGCTGCGGTTCTCGTGGAAGAAGGATGCTTTTTCATTATCAAGCGAAATTTCCACTGTGAAAGCAAAGATGTTATTGAATTTGAACCCCAATGGGAATCATTTTATACAGCGCAATCAGAATTTCTGGTTGCGTTGTACACTATCATTAGGTGAAGTATGGCAGAGCAGAACATGGAATGTGTAACCAAATCACATCCTCATGGACACACCCACAGTCATCAGCAGACAAAAGCGGTTTTGAATCGCCTGTCCAGGGCAATTGGGCATTTGGAAAAGGTGAAACAAATGGTGGAAGCCGGAGAAGACTGCAGCGATGTGTTGATTCAACTGGCAGCGGTGAAATCCGCGATCAACAACACGGGTAAGGTGATTTTAAAAGATCACATAGAGCATTGCATTGTGCATGCCATAGAAGAGGGTGATCATGAGATGATTGAAGAACTGAACAGGGCGATTGATCAGTTCATGAAATAAAACACAATGGAGCAAGGATTATGTTTAATGAAAAATTTGTAGAAATGACACAGCATGGAAGTGCAATCCGTGCTATGTTTATGTATGGATTGGAGCGTGCCAAAGTAGTTGGTCCGGAAAATGTATTTGATTTCAGCTTAGGGAATCCAAGTGTACCGGCGCCGGAATGTTTCAATCAGTCCATTCAGAATATTTTAGAAGAAATGGATCCGGTGGCAGTACATGGGTATAGTCCGGCCAATGGTTTGGATGTGGCAAGACTTGCCATTGTAGAGGATTTGAACAGACGATTTGGAACCAATTACGGTATTAACAATATTTTTATGGCGGTCAGCGCAGCAGGCGCATTGGCACATGCGCTTCGGGCAGTGATTCTGGAAGAGGGAGATGAGATTATCACATTTGCTCCCTATTTCCCAGAATATATGCAGTATGTGACGGGGGCAGGAGGAAAGCTGGTGGCAGTGCCGGCCAATACTGAAACCCTGCAGATCAACTTTGAGGCATTTGAACAGATGCTGAATCCAAAGGTGAGAGCCGTTTTGATCAACACCCCAAACAACCCATCGGGCGTAGTATATTCCACAGAAACGATCACTCGTCTGGCAGAAGTTTTGGAACAAAAACAGAAGGAATACGGGCATTCCATCTACATTATTTCAGATGAGCCGTACCGTGAACTGGTATTTTCCGGCGTAGATGCTCCTTTTGTGGCAAAGTTTTATGCCAATACGATGATTTGCTATTCCTACAGCAAATCTATGTCTGTACCAGGGGAACGGATTGGATACGTGGTCATCAATACAGAGGCGGAGGATTATCCGTATGCAGTGGCCACATTTGCCCAGATTTCTCGTGGTATTGGTCATAATTGTCCACCTTCTCTCATGCAGCTTGCCATTGCCAGATGTGCAGGGGCAGTTTCCGATTTGTCGGTGTATGAGACAAACAAAAATATTTTATATAAAGAATTGACCAGAATGGGGTTTGACATCATTGAACCAGGTGGAACATTCTATATGTTCCCAAAAGCATTGGAAGCAGATGCAAAAGCATTTTGTGAAAAGGCAAAGGAGTTCGATCTGCTTCTGGTGCCAAGTGACAGCTTTGGCTGCCCTGGTTTTTTCCGGATCGCATATTGTTGCACCACAGAGAAAGTATTGCGTGCATTGCCGAAGTTTGAAGCAGTAGCGGAATATTATAAGAATCGGTAGTCGTATAAAGAGATGGGAAGATGCAGTAAAAATGCACCTTCCCATGTTGGGCATCAGTATTGTTTTGTGTTTTCGCTTATAGAAAAAGAATGCCTAGATGCTCCAATAAAATTTTTGTTCCAATTAAAATCAGGATGATACCTCCAGCTATTTCAGCTTTTGCCTGATATTTTGCACCAAATATACGTCCCAACAAAATTCCTATTGCAGAGATGATAAAGGTGGTACAACCAATGAAGGTGACAGCAGGAAGTATAGATACCTTTAAAAAAGCAAATGTTACGCCTACTGCCAGGGCATCGATGCTGGTGGCCACTGCCAAGGGCAACATAGCTTTTGGAGAAAAGTCATCGTCAACTTTTTCTTCCTCCTCTCCAAGTGCTTCTCGAATCATATTTCCTCCGATCAGGGCAAGCAGTAAAAAAGCAATCCAGTGATCCACACTTTCAATGGCAGATTGAAAACGGACGCCAAGCAGATATCCAAAGAAGGGCATCAATGCCTGGAAACCACCAAAGTACAGTCCAACCGTTAATAGATGACGGGGACAGACTTTTCGTACAGATAATCCTTTACAGACAGACACCGCAAAGGCATCCATAGACAATCCCACTGCAAGCAAAAACAATTCCCATGTGCTCATAAAATCCTCCATTCCGAAACACACAAAAGTGGTTTCTGGTTTCTTTGGTAGTGCAGAAACGGCAAAGAAAAAAGACCTACCTGTCCCTGCACAGATAAGTCTCGTCATTTCATACAAAGCCAGGAGCCTGATTCTCCAGTGTGTTGGCCTTATCACAATCCCCATTTGAATTGCCGACTACTCCCTTATTGATAGCACTATATCACGAACCGTTTGATTTGTCAATGGGTCCATTGACGGAACATACCTTTTCGCTTATAATAGAATTGATGACTGTTCAGTGTCTTCGCTAGATAGTGAGTTCTGAATCGTTACGAAGAAAGGATCGTGTTGTATCGGAACCATTGATTTGGTATAGCATAAGAAGATACGATGAATAGAATGAAAAGAGGGGAATTGTGTATGAATCCAATGGATATTTTGAAGGCAAAAGCATCATGGGACAGATTCCAGGCTGCCCATCCCAAATTTCCGGCATTTTTAAAAGCAGTTTCTGGTGCAGTTGGGGAAAATTCTGTGATTGAAATTTCTATTACAACAGAAGATGGCAGACAGATTGCTTCAAATTTGAAAATTACTGCAGAAGACTTACAGTTGTTTCAGGAATTGAAAACACTGAAAGAAACGATATAATAAAAATTAGTTTGAAATGTATAAAAAATATATCCAAAAGAATTTTATTTCAGAAAGAAACGAAGGAAATTTATGTTATTTGATGGATATTTAATTTGCACAGATTGTGATGGAACCCTGACCGATACAGAAGGCAGACTTTCAAAAGAAAATGCACATGCCATCCGTTATTTTCAGAAGCAAGGTGGACGGTTTACACTGGCAACGGGGCGTTTTGCCAATCATCTGGAAAATTTTGCAGATCAGATGGAGATTAACGCGCCGATGATCAGTCTGAATGGAACACTATTGTACGATACGAAACGGCAGACTGTATTGAAAGAGTGGAAGATGGCAAAGAGAGTGTGTATTCCCATTGTAGAATATGTAGTAGCTCATTGGCCAAACGTGAGAGAATTGTGGATGAATTGTGGGCTAGAAGATGGTATTCCATTTTTTCCGGGACAGATGGATTGGCACAGTTTTGCGGAAAAGCTGCCGGAGCAGTGGTATAAGCTGGTGATGATTCAGGAAGCAGATGTGACTATGGCGTTGCAGGCAGATTTGCGGGCACGATTTGGAAAGGAGTTTCATTTTGATTCTAGCTGGCCGAATGGTCTGGAGATGCAGAGTTGTCTTTCAGGAAAAGGAGTGGCAGTGCAGTGGCTAAAGGACTATTATCAGGGGGCAGTTCATACCACCGTTTGCATAGGAGACGCAGAAAATGATTTGAATATGCTGTCTTGTGCAGATATTTCTTATGCTGTAGCCAATGCCACCAAATCAGCCAAGCGGGTGGCAGATCGCTTAACAGTCGGCAACAATGAAGATGCGTTGGCGCATGTGATTGCAGAGCTGGAGGCGGAGATCAGAGAGAAAGGTAAGTAAAAATATAAAGGAACGATAGAATGATGAAACAATATCAGGTAAGAAGAATGAAAAAGGGACAGTCGTTTTGTGTGCGTGTTCCTGGTTCAAAAAGTATCACCAATCGGGCATTGCTTTTGGCTGCACAGAGTGTGGGTGTCTGTACATTGAAAGGAGTATTATTCAGCGCAGATTCCAGGACATTTTTGAACTGTCTACAGAATCTGGGTTTTGAACTGACCATTCGGGAGGCACAGCAGGAAGTGACGATTATCGGAACGGGTGGAAAGATTCCAAATTCTACTGCATCAATTTATGTGGGCAGTGCAGGAACAGCAGCTCGTTTTCTTACTGTTTTTCTGGCAGCAGCAGGTGGGGATTATATAGTAGATGCGTCTGCCCAGATGAGAAAGAGACCTATGGAGCCGCTGATTGCAGCATTGCGGAAGGCTGGCGTGGAAATTTGCTGTCTGGAGGAGGAAGGACATTTTCCTTTTCAATTGCATTCTGCAGGTATTCAAGTGTCGGAAATGACCATTGATACTACAGTCAGCAGTCAGTTTGCCAGTGCCCTGATGATGTCTGCTGCTTTGATGAAACAGGGACTGACCATTCATTTGACTGGCGGCAGAGTGACTGGCTCCTATATCCTCATGACGCTGCATATGATGCACCAGTTTGGTATTCCGGTAGACTTGAAGGAAGGAGTGTGTAAAATTCCAGGCGGTTGTCACAGTACGTTGGAGCAATATCAGATTGAGCCGGATGTATCTGCGGCAGGATACTTTTTTGCGATGGCACCGCTTTTGCAAAGTTGTGTGCTGGTACAGGATGTCCATTTGGATTCCATGCAGGGAGATATTCGTTTTCTGGATATTTGCAGGCAGTTGGGGTGTCGGATTACAGATACTTCACAAGGTGTGCAAGTAGATGGCAGAGGGGTAACAGAATATCATGGTATTGAAGTTAATATGAAAGATTTTTCGGATCAGACACTGACACTGGCTGCCATTGCCCCTTTTGCACAGGGGGAGACAAAAATTACCGGTATTGGACATATCAGGAAACAGGAATCAGACAGGCTGGCGGTGATTCTCACGGAGTTACAGAGAATGGGAATTGACTGTGAAGAGATCCCAGAAGAAGAGGGGATTTGCATTCATGGAGGAACGGTGCAGCCGTCTGTGGTTGAGACCTATGAAGACCATCGGGTAGCAATGGCATTTGCTCTGACTGGATTGCGGGCTGGTGGGATCACCATAGATAATCCGGATTGTTGTGCCAAAACTTTTGAAGAGTATTTTCGCGTACTGGACGAACTCATTGACCGCATTGGGGAGGAGACAGATGAAGCAGGAGAATGGACCGTGTGAAACATGTGTCAATTATGTATATGATGAAGAATATGAGTATTACAGCTGCCTGGTGAATCTGGATGAAGACGAGATGTATCGCTTTCTGTCTGGAAACACACACCTTTGTCCTTATTATAAACAAGATGATGAATATGCAGTGGTAAGAAAGCAAATATAAAGAGAATGCGGAAATGTTATGCAGCATAGCTGCAAATAGAATGGATACGAACAAACGAAAAACAGAATAGAAAAGAGGGATTGGA
>JAFTGN010000093.1 GCA_017457865.1 Lachnospiraceae bacterium
AACCGGAGAAATCTGCTTTCCGTCAATGTCAGTTCATCCGAGCACAACACCCAGAATCAGGTCAGTTTATACCAGAAAAATATGGATGAGATACAGGCATCCATCCAGCAGTATACTGTGCAGCTGGAAAAATTACAGCAGACCAAAGCATATATTTCTGCCCGGAATAATGGATTTGATGCAGGCGACAGCTATTACAGCAGTATTGTGAACAGCTATATTTCCCAGTATAACATGCTGGTCACCACCTATGACAACCAGATCCGCACATACCAGGAGCAGGTGGATCAATACAATCAGAAGATTGAGGAAGCACAGAAAAGCAAAGAACAGCGGGAAGCGGAGGCTGCGGCACTGGCAGAAGAAAAGCCAGAGGAAACAGAGGAAGAGTCTTACCCGGAGGGACAGGAATCTTCTCTTGCCATGGCTGGTGTAGAGCCGATGAGTTACCGTACAATGGCAGTTCCGGTTGATACAGAGCAGGAAGAAGCGGCAATGGCGGAACTGATCAAATCCCGTGATACAGCATCGGCGCAGATCGCAACACTTCAGATGGAGAAAGAACAGGCACTGGGCAATCTGGAAGTCCAGCAGTTAGCAAGTGTGGAACAGCAGATCGAATCTGTGAACAGTACACTCACTTCCCTGAAATCCAATCTGACCAATGCACAGATTCAAAAGGATTCCGCAGCCGGAACAGATACTACGTCTGCGAAGGATATTTCTGTGTTGACAGAAAAAGGAAACATTGCAGCAGAGATTCTGACCTGCCAGAACAAGCAGAAAGAATGTGAAAACAATCTGAAGAGCTATGACATCCAGACCGGCAACTGCAATATACTGGCCAATACTTCCGGCTATATTTCCATGGAGCTGGATCTGAAACAGGGGGCTTATGTGCAGGAAGGAATGTGTATCGGCAGTATCTATCCGGAAGCGCCTACAGAATATTATGCAGAGATTTATGTGGAGAATAGGGATATTGCAAAGATTGCGGAGGGACAGGCGGTGAAATTTGAGATTGCCGCATATCCGTCAGAGGAGTATGGATATTTTACCGGCCGGATTGACAGCATTGCAAAAGACATCACAGTAGACCAGTCTTCCGGCAGTGCCTACTACATGGTCAAAGTAAAATGTGACAGCGTGACAGTCCAGAACAAAGAAGGAAAAACCGGAACGGTGATGAATGGGATGGCATGTCAGGCGAAGGTAGTGGTGGATGAAGAAAATGTGCTGCATTATCTCTTAAAGAAGATAGATCTGATTGATTGATGGGAAAAGCAAGAGGCAAAACACGCTGTGGTCACGATGGCAATGGCGTGTTTTTTGAAAACAAGGGATGCAATTTAGGAAAATTAAGGTAATGTTAAGGTTTGTTCCATCTAAAGTTAAGGAAAGTGTGGTATAATCAGACACATACTTTTGAAAGAGCAAAAGTTGAGGGAATTTTCAGATACCGTAAAGCGGATCATAGAAGGAGGTAACATTGTGAGAGAATTTACATTTTTTGGCTATACTTTTCGGGAAATGATTCCTGTATTGGTCAAATTGGGCTGCTGCATCGGTTTGATCATCGGGGTGTGATGCTGTTACTGAACTATTAATTGGAAGAGACAAAGGAGGATGGAGTATGATTTCAGAAAAATCTAAAAAGAGGATTGTAACAGCAGTGTTATGTGTGGCAGCTGTCGTGTTGGTAATTGCAATTTTTGGACATTGGAATGAGATGTGGTATCATTTTGGAGAAAACATATACCGATTGACACACAGGTAAGTTTCAACATAGTTGCAATAAAAATTCAGTTTTGGAGGGGAGAATATGAATTTTCTTAGCAAAGCAGATAGAAAACGTAGCGGTGTATTGTTTTTGTTCTTAGGTATTTCTTTGGGGATGGTACCGTTTGTTGATAACCCTGCTGTAAGAAGCCTTTTGACGGTTTTATTATGTTTTCTTTTCCTGAATATGGTCACCGTGTCTATAAAATTGATTTCCCATTACAGCCATCTATGGAATGGAAGGCGATCAGATTGATATGGAGATTCGCATTCCCATTGATCAGGAGATTCCCAGTGTGGGAAAGTACTTTTACAAAGCGAAGATGAAAGAATTGATAAACTTTAAAACAAAAAACGTAGTGACCAAAAATAATGAAAGGGTAACACAATTAAGCTATCTTTCGGTGGCAAAAAAAATATAGACACGACACCTAATCAGGAGACATTTACATCATCAACAATAAAATATTTTCTAAGTTTGGGCAAATTGAGTTTCCGCGAAGTAGTCAGTACTTTTGCTTCGTTCACAGGACATGATTCAAGAAGACCTTCCGGTGTATATGGCTTTAAAAATATAAGCATGTACTAGATAGTAATATATGTGGGAATTAATCCCAACATTCTATAGGGAATGATATAATGCAGATTTGCTAAAGGCAGACTGCTTTATATAAAATGAGGACTCTGAAAAGTATGCGCAACCATCAGAGTCCAAGCCACGAGCACTTTTAAGAAAAGTACCTAGGATAAGTATATCACTTTTCTTAAGGAGTGTAAATGAAAAACAATTAAGAAAAGGAGATTTTAAACAATGGAAATGGTTTTAAAAAACGGATTCTGTGAAATGTCACAGGATGAAACTATGACAGTTGATGGTGGTATTGCACCGTTGGTTGTGTTTTTGGGAAAAGCGGCATTTGCTGGAATATGCTGGGGATTAGGATATGTAACAATGGACAAAATTCTGGATTAAGGAGGTTGCACAAGTGGAAGGCATGTATGAGGAATTAAATAATGATGAATTATTAGATATTGATGGTGGTATTGCACCTATAGTTATTGCACTTGTGAAAATCGGTGGGACTGCATTTATAGCTGGCGCAGGTTGGAGACTAGGTGAAGAAATCTATGATGGTGTAAAAGGATTATTTGATTAAATTATGTGAGGAGATTATCGGAATGACAAGCTGTTTTAATGAATTAACAAACGAAGAAATTATGCAAGTTGAAGGTGGAAATCCTGTTGTAGTCTATGGAATTCTTGCTGCAGGAAAGTATGTTGTTTTACCAGCAGCAAAAGTGTTCGCGGAGGCTGTTGTTATGGGATTTGCGGTTAAAGCCATTAGTGATTTATGTAATTAGTGCAATTAAGCAAGAGGTGAAATAGTATGGATAAGTTTTTGGATTTGCTAAACATAAACTTGGACAAACCTGAAGGATATTTTAAAGTTTTTATTGCGACTTGTATATGTGGTTTTATTTTTGCATTTGTTAAAGATATGTTCATGATTTAAAAACCATTCAAAGACATTTGATATCGACGAAAATAATTACTATTCATACACGGCATGTAAAAATTTATTTTGATACATGTCGTGTATGGCTTCTTAGTTTTAGAATTTATTCTGATACAATTAAAATGTATATTAGCTCGATTTATGAAGTCTGAGGAGATTTAGATGAAATATTTTTGCATAAAACAGCACGACATCACGGACTGCGGAGCTGTCTGCCTTGCAACTATCTGTAAGCAAAATGGTTACAAAATAGGAATAACACAGATCCGTGAAGTTGCTGGAACAGATAAACAGGGAACAAACGCATATGGTGTGATCAAAGCAGCGGAACAATTGGGATTTAGCGCAAAAGGCGTGAAAGGAAATAAAGAAGTGTTCTTTTCTGAGTTCCCATTGCCGTGTATCGCCCACGTTATTGTGGATGGAAACTTATTACACTATGTGGTTATACATAAAATTACAAAAAACAGGTGATTATTGCCGACCCGGGAGTGGGAATCGTGAAGCTTAGTCCGGAAGCGTTTTTCGGTGAAGTACATGAGGAGGGAAAACCGCCCAAATACCAGTGGTCCGGTATTCTGATCCTGTTGGTGAAAACAGAGACATTTCAGAGGGCGGATGAGACGAAGGGGCTGTTTGAACGGTTTCTGTATCTGTTAAAACCCCAGAAAAAGCTGTTGCTCCATATTTTCATCGCTTCCCTAGTCTATACCATTCTGGGTATTCTGGGGGCATTTTATTTTAAAGTGATGATCGACAGTATCCTGCCAGATGGTCTTCGAAAGACACTGATGACCATCTCCATCGGTGTGATCCTGTTGAATCTGTTTAAAGTATTGTTGAATGCCTTTCGCTCCCATTTGCTCTTATATTTGAGTCAGAGACTGGATATTGCATTGCTGTTGGGATATTATCGTCATGTGATGGAACTGCCCATGAATTTTAAGGTAATGTTAAGGTTTGTTCCATCTAAAGTTAAGGAAAGTGTGGTATAATCACACACATACTTTTGAAAGAGCAAAAGTTGAAGGGATTTTCAGATACCGTAAAGCGGATCGTAGAAGGAGGTAACATTGTGAAAGAATTTACATTTTTTGGCTATACTTTTCGGGAAATGGTTCCTGTATTGGTCAAATTGGGCTGCTGCATCGGTTTGATCATCGGTGTGATGCTGTTATTGAAATATTAATTGAAAGAGACAAAGGAGGATGGGGCATGATTTCAGCAAAATCTAAAAAGAGGATTGTGACAGCAGTGTTATGTGTGATCGCTGTTGTGTTGGTAATTGCAATTTTTGGACATTGGAATGAGATGTGGTATCATTTTGGAGAAAACATATACCGATTGACACACAGGTAAGTAAGAAGTCTTTTGATGGTTTGATGATGTTTTCTTTTCCTGAATATGGTCACCGTGTTCATAAAATTGATTTCGCATTACAGAAAGAATGACCATTAAGAGAAAAAAGATCGGAGGCATACTCATGAAAGTTGAAAAGAACATAAACAATACATTTTCAGTACCTATTTGTGAGTTGATCGGCATTTTGGTTGGTATTGTCGTGGCAATTGCAACGGGTAACAATATCGGAATCGGCATTGGTTTGGGGTTGGCAATCGGTTTTTTTGTTGGAATGATGATAGGCTTTTACATCAGTAAGCTTAGCAAAACGAAGGAGAGACGCATTACAAAAGTGCAGAATAATCAAGAATCCGATTGATTATTTGGCAAAAAACGCCGTGAAAGTGCAGAATAATCAAGATTTTTGCAGAATAGACAGGAATTTTGACTTGATAGGCTGAGGAAGAGTAAATAGGAATGGAGAAATTGAATCAGATGATGATAGGGAGAAATTTATGCTGACACTTACAAATGTTTCCAAAGATTATTATTTGGGAAAGGAGAAAATTCCGATTTTAAAGGACATCAATTTGTCTATAAAACAGGGGGAATTTATTGCAATCGTAGGTCCCTCCGGCTGTGGAAAGACCACGCTGCTCAACTTGATATCCGGTATGGATACGGTCAGTGGGGGAAGCATCGAATTTAATGGGGTGCATATTGAGAAGAATAAGGACAAACAATGGTCTGCCTGGCGGAAATGCAAGGTGGGGTATATTTTTCAGAATTTTAACCTGATTGAATTTATGACGGCCCAGCAAAATGTGGAACTGGTGCTTCAGGCCAATGGCATGGGCAAAAAACAAAGACGCAGGAAAGCATATGAATTGTTGGAGAAGGTGGGCTTGGGAGAACGTACAAAGCATCTGCCTTCCCAGCTGTCCGGCGGGCAGAAGCAAAGAGTTGCCATTGCCAGAGCTCTTGCCAATGACCCGAATATTCTGCTGGCAGATGAGCCTACCGGAGCTATGGATTCTGCTGTTTCTCAGGAAACCATGGCGTTATTGCAGTCTTTGAATGAAAAGGAGCATGTGACCATTCTCATGGTGACACATGATGAAAAACTGGCCAATCAGGCAGGCAGAAAGATTGAAATGCTGGATGGCAAAATCGTATCAGATGAGCAGCTTCTGGAGCAAAAGGAATCTGTCACGAAGGAAAGTGCAGAAAAGAAATCTCTGCCATTGACTGAGTTTGCCATAGCACTAAAAAACATGTGCACCAAAAAGAAGCGAACCCTGCTGACTTCTATTGGAACGTCGATCGGGATTGCAGGGGTGCTTCTGGTCTGTGGAATCGGTTCCGGTGCAAAGAGCCGGCTGATGGAAGAGTTCAATACGATTGTGAACAGGCAGATCGTAGATGTGGTGGAAACGGATGTGAAACTGGATGAAACCCGGAAGGCGCAGCTTCTGGAAGATGACAGAATATTAGATGTATATGAGAATAATACCCCTTCCGTCCTTTGTCAGTATCAGGATCATGTAAGCAGTGGACTTGTGAATGCCATCGGTCCGTTGGAGCATGCGAAGGATTACTGGGAAGACCGGTTGCTGTATGGCACAGTTCCTTCCGGGGATGACAGTGCGGAAGCCATCATCACGCTCACTATGGCAGAAAAACTGGCAGAGGGAGAAGATGTGCAGTCCATTTTAAATCAGGAAGTGGAGATGGGCTTTCTGGCAGATTCCCAGACCACCCTTTCCACTGTTGCCACCAGAACCGTGAAGATTGTGGGGATTGCAGGCAAGGCTTTCCTGGGGGTGACGGATATCATCCATGTGCCCTATCTTCTTGCGGAAGAGGTTGTGGGAGAATCCTTACAGGATCCGAGTTACCAATCAAGCGTATACTGTGTAACGGTTGGAAAAGATACCGATGGGGCAGCGGTCAAAGATATGCTGAATGAGATGGGACTGGAGGCGAGTATTGATACAGAAGCTTTGGGCAGTGTTGGAATGATCGTAGATCTGATCGTTGCTGTCATTATGCTGATTGCAGGGATTTCGTTGATCGTATCCGGTATTATGATTGCCCTTGTCACCTATATGGGCGTGACAGAACGGATCCGGGAGATCGGCATCTTACGGGCAATCGGCATGTCTGCAAAAAGCATCAAGAAAATTTTCCTGACGGAAGGTGGGATCGTAGGATTTCTTGCAGGAATCATCGGTGTCCTGGGATCTACCTTTTTTGGAAGTGTGATCAATCAGGTGATCCGTTCGGTTTATCCGGATCTGCACTTTACATTATATCAGGTCACCATGAAACACATCCTGTTCTGTATTTTGTTCAGTACCTGTATCGGACTGTTCTGTGCATATGCACCGGCACGAAAAGCATCCAAAATGGAGCCGGTCAAAGCACTGGGGTATGTACAGTAACTTTTGGGGATAGGGAAACAGAAGGATGCAATTTATGAAAATTAAGGTAATGTTAAGGTTTGTTCAATCTGAAATGAAGGAAAGTGTGGTATAATCACACACATATTTTTGAAAGAGTGCAAGAAGAACAATCATTAGGCAATTGCGAAACTATGACACCGAACGCCTTTGATCAGAAATTTTATTCAAAAAACACGCTCTCGCTTCGGTTCCACGCAGCGGTACTAATATTTTTTTCGCTTTATGCTCAAAAAATAAAGTACCGGCGTTTCACAAAGTTTTTTGAATGAAAAATTTCTGATATACAGGCTGTTTTCTGGTTTAATGAAAGAGTTTCGCAATTGCCTAAGAACAATCATAATAGAAAGGAGATTTGAAAATAAAGCAATGTACAAGATGAATGAATGGGAAAAAATCAGAGAACAGGGAAAGAAGCAATATGTGTTTCGTAAAGCGATAACGATGGGAATCATG
>JAFTGN010000094.1 GCA_017457865.1 Lachnospiraceae bacterium
GAAACCAGTGTCACACTCTTTAAATACTGACCCTTTACTGCGCTTGGCTTCGCCTTGATCACTGCATCCATCAGTGCCTGGAAGTTCTGAGCCAACTGCTCTTCTGTGAAAGAAGTCTTTCCGATCGGCACATGCACGATATTGGTCTTGTCCAGTCTGTATTCGATCTTACCGGCTTTGATTTCCTTTACAGCCTTCTCCACATCCATGGTAACGGTACCGGCCTTTGGATTTGGCATCAAGCCCTTTGGTCCAAGAACACGACCCAGACGTCCTACAACACCCATCATGTTTGGAGTTGCAACTACAACGTCGAAGTCTAACCAGCCTTCATTCTGAATCTTTGGAACCAGTTCCTCTGCTCCCACATAATCAGCACCTGCTGCCAGAGCTGCATCTGCCTGCGGTCCCTTTGCGAATACCAATACGCGAACCTTCTTACCGGTTCCATTTGGTAATACAACTGCACCACGGATCTGCTGATCTGCATGACGGCCGTCACAGCCTGTTCTGATGTGTAACTCTACAGTCTCATCAAACTTTGCAGAAGCAGCCTTCTTTACCAGTGCGATTGCCTCGTCTCTATCATAAAGGGTGCTGCGGTCGATTAATTTTGCAGCCTCTGTATATTTCTTTCCTCTTTTCATGATTCAAACCTCCTAGTGGTATTGACGGAAATGGTTGACATTCCCTTCCACATATTATTCAAAATTAGTCAACAACCTTAATTCCCATACTTCTTGCAGTACCGGCGATCATGCTGATTGCAGCATCCAGACTACCTGCAGTCAGGTCTGGCATCTTCATCTCAGCAATCTTCTGTACCTCTGCTCTGGAAATTGTTGCAGCGACTTCCTTCTTGGAGTTTGCTGCACCAGACTTAATTCCACAAGCCTTTAATAACAGGTTTGCAGCTGGCGGAGTCTTGGTCACGAAGCTGAAGCTTCTATCTGCATATACGGTAATCACTACAGGAACGATCATACCTGCCAAATCAGGAGCAGATGTTCTTGCATTGAATTCCTTTGTAAACTGTACGATATTCACACCGTGCTGACCAAGAGCAGGACCTACTGGGGGAGCTGGTGTCGCCTTGCCTGCTGGAATCTGTAATTTGATATAACCAGTTACTTTCTTTGCCATGATTGGCACCTCCTAAAATTCAATTTTGCCTGTCGCCGAAGTTTGCATCAGGACACATCATCTGTCCAGCAGATTTTTCTTTCGGCAACTGTCATCTGACGATGACTCGCAACACTGAAGTGTTGTGGTAATTGCGGGAGCATGTATTTGCCTGAAACACATAAAATGCCTCTTCCCTCCCACGCTCTGGTCTTAGAAAATGAATCATTCCCCGAAAATTCAGTCATTTCCAAAAATCACCCATTCTCAGAAAATCTCAGTCCTTTTCTAAAACCGGATCCTCTTTGTTACTTCTTTTTCACCTCGGTAAAGTCCAGCTCAACTGCTGTCTCACGTCCGAATACATCCACGTAAATGGTGACTGTATGCTTGGCAGGATTGATGGCCTGTACCACGCTCTCTCTGTCTGCCCATGCACCGGCAATGACTGTGACAGTATCTCCTACTTCAAAGTCAACCTGTACCGGAACTTCCTTCTTTTCTCCGGATGAAACAAGTCCCATACTGCGGACTTCTGCTTCAGTCAATGGCACTGGCTTGGAACCCGGTCCAACAAAACCGGTTACGCCTCTGGTATTACGGACAACATACCAGGTATCATCATTCATCACCATATGCAGCAGCACATATCCCGGAAATACTTTTTCCTGAGCCTGCTGAATCTGGCCATTCTTCACACGTTCCACATCCTGAAGCGGAACGGCTACCTCTAAGATCTGATCCTCAAGGTGGCGGTTTTCAATCGTCTTTTCAATATCAACCTTTACCTTATTCTCATATCCTGAGTACGTATGTGCAACATACCACTGCGCTTCTTCCATCACTCATACCTCTCTTACTTCACCAGAATTCCTACACCAAATCTCATGATCGCATCTAAGATTGCGATAATCAAACACAGGACTACGGAAACGGCTAAAGCAACCCCTGTCTCTTTCGTAAGAGTCTCTCTGCTTGGCCAGATGATCTTGCCAAACTCAGCAGAAACACCACGGAAGAATCCAGCGATTCTCTGAAATACATTCTTCTTCTCGCCGTCTTTTGGAGCCTTAGATTTCTTTTCGTTTTCTCCCATAATGGCCACTCCTTATCCGAACCAAATTACTTGGTTTCCTTGTGATTGGTGTGCTTCTTGCAGAACTTACAATACTTCTTGGTTTCCATTCTCTCAGGATGGTTCTTCTTTTCCTTCGTCAAGTTGTAGTTACGCTGCTTGCACTCTGTACACGCTAAAGTGATTCTAACTCGCACGACATCCACCTCCAATAATTATTGCGCCATAGCTGCCCTGACTGATGTGCGTTTCAAAACTCCTCTGTTACTTGTCCTGAAATTGTGCACACAAAAAAGACAACGTCTACACACGCCTTTGTACTATAACACAGAAAAAGCCTTGCGTCAAGCGGTTTTTCGCCTGTTTTCGCAAAGCTTTCTTCTCTATTTCTTCTTCACTTTCCCCACAGCATTCAGTTCCATCCTGATATACTTCCGCTTATGAAAAAGTGCCTGCCAAATCCGTTTCACGTAAATCAGGGGAATCAGCACCGGATACTTTTCCGCTGTCCGGCTATATGCCTTCATCCGCTTTCCATCCGGGAACAGCCGACGCAGCAGATATTTCCCTTTCGCCAGTCCGGTCACACTCCCGCCTTCCTTCTGCATGTTCCGCATCCGATTTTCCACCGCATGCTCCATCGAACCGTAGATGCCGCAGCCTGCCATATAGGTCAGCATCTCCTGTTCCTCCCTGGAAAGGGCTGTCATGCTCACAGGCTCTGTGCCCGCCAGTAACTGTTCGCTCAAACTCCGAAGGGTCCGGTCGAATTCCAGAATATCCAGTTTCTCCAATTCCCTGTCAATGTAATCCCAGTGCAGTGTGTCTGCTTTGGCATGCCGGAATACATAATTGTCCGTGATGGTGCGGATCCCTGTGCCTCTGGCACTGTAATGTTTGTAAGCGTGAGCGGTCACATAAATATACAGATCGTCATCTGTGTAATGCCAGCCGGTTCCATTGTCCTCATCCTTTTGCATCTTTTCCTTAGCATCCAAAAAGTAGGCAGACAGATTTTCATCATGATATTTTTTCGAGAACAAAGACACATGCAGTTCAAAATTGTACAACGGCTTCTTCAGATAGGTATCATGCACCGCACTGCCTTCCTCTTCCAGCGTATATCCCTGTTCCGTCATATATTGCCGCATGGTCGCCCTGGCCGCTGGATCAAACAGTAGATCATTGTCTGCCATCTCCCGCATGCCATACACGGGATAAAAGTCCTGAATCACGATCCCTTTTAGCGGTGCGTACCAGATGCCCTGTTCTTCCATATAGGAAACGATCTGTGCCCGCTCTGCATCAAAGAGCATCCGGCGACGAACAGCAAAATCTTTTGCTTTCTTCCACCTGTCCCAATTTTCCACTATCTCCTCCGGATGGTCTGACACCTTTTCCAATGCCATGGCAATCATGGCGGTCATCTTGTGGGCACGGGCAAATTTCCACAATCCATTCATATCAATAAAAGAAACTCGCTCCACATCAGGAGCTGTGTCATGAATGGCACACGCTGCAAGCCAGCAAAAATCAGTTGTCATCGGCTTTTTCTCCTTTCATTTTCCCATCACATGATGAACTGGGCCGGTATGCCTCTCACCGTCTCCTGATTTTCCTTCGAATCCGTCCAGGCAGCGCCCTGCACCACAGTTTTATGGCACGCAGTATAAACCAATCGCATTGCTTGTGGACATAGGCAAGATATTCCGGGTCCGTTACCTGTATGGTTTTTCCATCCCGGATGATTCCCGTCATCACCCCAATGATATGGCGGTCTGTAATCCCATACTCTTTCTGCCACCGGTTGTCACCACAGATCACATAATCCTGCTCCCGCACCTTCAAAATCCGGTGCAGCACATACTGTCCATTGTCTCTCTGATACAGGGGCACATCATACTTTTTCAACCGGCCTTCCGGCTTTTTCACAATGACCAGATCTCTCTGCTGCCGAAGCAGTGGCATCATACTGTCGCCCACCACTGTATAGACCAGTTCCTCATGCTCCTTCAGATATTCCGCAAACGTCACGGTAACACTCCTTCCGTATCATCTGTTCCTTCCAGATTTCTTTGTACAGACGCTCCATATCCTGCTGGTCTGTTCTCCCGTCTGCCAGAACCTTATATTCTACCTATTCCTGAATGGCACCAATACCACGCAGTGTTTCCAGAATCCGTTCCACATCCTTCTCAATCACTTCCTGTGGTGCATCATATTTTGCGGCCATTGCCTTTACGATTTCTTCTTTTGTAGTATCGGTTTTCAGTGTGTCTACAATAAATGCCGCTGTTGCATTGCTGCGCACCAGACCGGAAAAATTCGCCTTTCCGGTTCCTACCATTACCTGCTCTCCATTTGTCTCATGGGTAATAAATCCCTCTTTCAGCCTCATGGTCATGTTCTCCTTTTTCTCATCTTATTATTTAGACAATTACAAAAACTACTTTAACCCCCCTGAAAACAGCTTGTACATCAGAAATTTTTTCATTTGAAAAATTCTGTGGAATGTATCCCTTCATATGCCACTTTCGCCGCCTCCGGTGACAGATTACAGCCCAGCCGGTACAATCCCACCTGTCCCGTCAGCTCGTCCATCAGCTGTAACGTCTGCATCATGGCTGCCGGGTTGCCGGGACGGTAAGTCTGCTGCAACAGTCGTGGATAAAGCTCTTTTGCTGTTGCTACTTCTATATGATTTTCCTTATCCCGCTCCAACAGACAGATCGCCTTTAATGGAGCAGAAATGTGACTGCCCAGCCGATGCTTTCCATTCCATGGTGTCCCATAAACAGTCACGCCATCCTGTGTGATCCGAATCAACGGCTTGTCATCATTGACCATCACTGCCCGTTCTCCAAAATAGTCTCTCCAAAAGCGGGTGTGGGTGGATTTCCCGGTGCCGCTCTTTGCCGTAAACAGATACGCTTCCCCATCCACTGCTATGGCAGAACCATGAAACAGGATCGTATCGTAAAAAGGCATCTGCTCTGCAATCTTCCGATAAACCGCCAGCGTTTCCAGATACGGTTCCGAAAAATGCCGGACCGGAATCCCTTCCACCTCATCCTCTCTGGCAGACTTTTCCTGCTCATATTGGATATCTTCCGGTGTGATGATGATGGTAATAGCCGGTGTCAGATCTGCCAGCTGCTCTGTCCCATCTTCCACCAGATAGTCTTTGCAAAATTCTTTTGTAGTCGGATAAAGAGCCGAAATCTGAATGACCTGCCCGGCAAGGGTCATGTAAAATGTAACCTCCATACTGCTCCTTTTCTCAATCGTAACTTCTCTCCATAACTGTATCACATCCGTGCACCAAACGTCAAACCATTTCCCCGTCTCCCTCCGTGCTCTATTCTCCTGCCAGAGAAAGTTCCCAGATACATCGCTTCCTGAATGGAGACCGCCGTGGACTGCGGAATCATGGTATCCAATTTTTCTAAAATTTCTTTCTTATAAACAAAAGAAATCTCCTGATTGGGCAATGCCACTTCACACATAAAATCACCATGATAAGAGGCATCCGATTTTACCACCTTTAAATATCCGGCAACCAACAAAAAACTATACACAGAAGATGGATTCTTTTGAATCTGTGGATAAATAACCCCTGTATCAATGTAAGTGAGAAACGTCTGCCCCTGCAGCAATGCAGTCAGCCGCTCATATAGCTCCCCATTGGTCTCTTCCAGAATTTCTTCTATAATGTCATTGCTGCCTGTGTACTGCCAAAAGGCTCTCGGCTCACACTCCTGATTGAAATAATTGATGACAGACCACGGATTAACAATATCTTTCTCTTGATATTGTTCCGATTAGATTATTCTTTATTGATGATGATAACAGGATGGTATCCCACACTTCCTTCCGGCATATGTCATAAGCCTCTGCACCGTTAAAAACATTCTTGATCACATCACTGCCATTTCAACAATTCAAGCGTCTGAAACTCTTCATATTCTTCTTTTCATCACTTCTGTATTAATAGTTTTATAATCTCTTCTTACTCTTGGTTCCCCACCACTTCACAATTGTTGTCTTACAAAAATCTATATTCATTTCAATCTCAATACTGGTTGTAAAAGCAGATCCTCTACCATTGGATAATAAAGCAATCTGTTATCTGCTTTGGATATTGTTGTAATCTTATTTCCTGCATCTTTTGAAGATGCCCCACAATGGTAAATCTTCTCAGTGGGGCATTTATAATCAACAATGATATATCTATCATGGAACTTACCGCCAGTTCTCTGGAAAGATACATTTACATTCGGATACTCCGTGCGAAATGTCTGGAATTCAGACAGACGCAAAATATTTCTCAAATTATCGCTGAAAATGATGATCTTCACGTTAGCAGGCACACTTTTCAACATAAGCAGTGTTTTAGGTCCTATATAATTGTCAACTATGTACAACTTTTTCTTTGTCTTGCTGTAAATATCAGCGTAAGCTACATCCGCCTCAAATGTCTGTCCTGCATAGATAACATACTCTATGCCCTTATCCGGCAAAAAAAGCTTTGAATAACCTTCATCAGATCATCTTTGGTGACCATAGTCTCTTTTATTTTACTGATATCCCTTGTATTTTCCAAAATCTGCAAAGAAAGTCTCGCCATATTAGACGGTTCGGAGAGCAAAGGATTGTGGCTAATAAAATCCTTCATCTGCTTAAATGTCCGTATTAACGCTTTACTCTGGCGCGTTGCCAATTCTCCATTCAGCACTGTCATCAGCATATATATACCTGCCTCGGTAAATACATACGGTTCATACCTGCTTTTGGGATTGATATTTGCGGTCAAAAACTTTGACCGCAAATTAGCAATTTCTTCTGGTGTTAATTGAAATCTAAAATCTTCTTCAAACTTTTCAATATTGTTTTTCACCTGCATCATCTATTCTTTCACACACTTCACTTTAATATGGATTTCTATATTATTTCTTACAATCTATGTTTTTCAGCCACCCTATAACAAAATATATTTTACATAATATATCATAGTGCAAAAGAGTCAAACTGCATAGCCCTAAACTGAGAGAATCGGGATGCCCTAAAACACCCCGATTCTCCTTCATTTCTTAAATTTCCACCATATCTCTACTTTATTTCAATATCCCCTTCTGCACACTCTTCCACAACGTCTTCTCCCATCTCTCTTCGTATCCGCTCGATCAGTTCCAGATCAGCCGGCAGCCACTGTACCTCTTCTAACCGATCCTTTGTCAGCCACCTTGCCGCTTCCGCTTCTTTCAACACCAGATCCCCAGATCGAACCACTGCCCAAAAGCAATCCATGGAGAGATGAAAGGCGGGATAGGTATATTCGATGGTCATAATCTGTTCTCCCACTGTAATCTCCGTTTCCAGCTCTTCTCTGATCTCCCGCATAAGTGCTTCTTTTGGTGTCTCTCCCGGTTCGATCTTTCCACCCGGAAACTCCCACCATCCTTTGAACTCCCCATAGCCTCTGGCTGTGGCAAAAATCTGCTGTTTGGTGTCAAAGCTGTCACAGATGACCGCTGCCACCACTCGAATTGTCTTCATA